>JAZNBB010000092.1:0-6688 GCA_045586845.1 Eubacteriales bacterium | reverse complement strand
ACGGAGTATCACGCCGGTTCTATTCACCTGCGGCGAGTTCTATTGCTGCGCAGTGATATTCGGCTGTCGCCGAGTGATATTTGCTTCGCAAGTTTTAAGGCGAATAGAATATCACTGAAGCCGTAAGGCTTCAATATCACTATTGCGCAAGCAATAATATCACTCTTTGCGAAAGCAAAGAATATCACTAAAAAAGCAGAAAAGAGAGAGCTTCACGGAATTTTGTAACCGCGGTACTCTCTCTTCTGTTTTTATTGCAAGTTTCGCATTTGTTTAACAAATGCACAGGGCTATGCCCATACCCTTATTTTATTTCTCCGATAAGGACAACAGCCAACTGACGCAGCACCTTTGTCTTTATTTTGCCGCCTTTTTTGCCTCTGCCTGCTCCTTGGCAAAGAAATGGATTTCCTCGGTTGCGAACGCCAGCTTGACGATCACGTCGTGCTTGGTCGTATAGCACCAATAGCTGTCGTCAGGTACGGACAGATCCACGCAGTCGCCCTTGGCAGTGCGGCTCTTTTTATAGTCAAATTCCACGTGCAGGCTATCCAGATTGAGCGCCTTCCACTCCACGCGAAGCGGCTCGCCGTAAACGCTCTCGCATTCGAGCACCGTGCCCTCGGGGGACTGAGTCAGCTTTCCCTTGCCCTGCGGATAGAACTTACGCGCATTTGGCAGCGTTTCCACGATCACCTCGTCCTCAAAGAAATACGTGCCGTTACGGATCTCCTTGCGAACGCAGGCACGCTCCCACTTGGACCAATCGGGGATGTGCGAAAACTCGGTCTCCCCCTCCAAGGCTCTGAGCTCGCCAAGCTCGGTCATCTCCCATTTCTTGCCGCACTCTTCGCACCACAGGTGAATGCCCTCGGACTGCATTTTACCCTCGGTGCCGCAATGCGCACACTTATACAAGAGCGAATGTAAGCCATGCGCACGTTGCGGGTGATCCAGTACGATATTGTTTTCCTTCTGCCATGCATAGTCGTCGTATTGGAAATTCTCCACGATACGTGCATAGATCTCTTCCGCGGACAAGGTCCTGGTCTCCTCTGCACTCACAATAGGGTACATCTCCGCCTCGACGGGACCTTTTTTGTTTATCCAGTTCCAATGCGGGCAGGAGACGTGATTGCCGTGAATGCGAATGACCACCACGGGTACGCGCAAAAACTTGACCAGGCTGCCAAGCGATGGGGTCAGGTACGACGTGCAACCGTCCAACGTATATCTCGCCTCCGGAAACAGCACGAACACGGTTTGCAGCTTATCCACGCAGTACTTCATATTTTTGATCAGCTGGAAATCCTGTACGTACTTGCGCTTACCCAGCACGCCAAGGTGACGCATGAGCGGCTCGGTGAAATCACGGAAGCCCTCTAAGGTCATGACGTTATTGACAGGCGCACCGCGCGTCGCGTCCAGCATGATGTTGAGGTCCACCATGGACGCATGGTTGATCAGGCAGAGGTAGGGCTTGCCATCAAGCTCCTCCATGCCGCGTCGATCCAACTTATAGGGTCTGTTTCGCAGGTCCGGAAGGCTGATGATATGCTTTGCTACGCCCATCAGAAACCCCGGCTTTCTGGGCTTCTTTTTGAAATCAAAGCGCGGCGGTTGCTTGTTTTTGCTCATATTTTTATCCCCCGTCATAGTTTCGTCATAATCTATTTGCATTATATCCGATTTTGCACCGTTTGTCAACCGCAAATCACCACTAAACCCGCATTTTTCGCATTTTTCTCTTGACTTTGAAGAAAAACTATGGTACACTATCCCATTATAGTGACAAATCCCAAAATATTGTATCACGGAGAACAGCCATGCCCAAAACCAAGGACCAGAACAGATTGGCAAGAGAGCGTATCGTTGCCGCTCTGACCGAGCTGATGAGCGAAAAGGATTACGCAAGCATTTCCATCACTGAAATCACGCAAAAAGCCAAGGTCTCGCGTATGACCTATTACCGCAATTATTCTTCCAAGGAAGATATTTTGCGCAAATTCATGCGTGACATAGGTGAGCGTATTCACGCCAAGATCGTAGAGCAGGATCTGTATCGTGACCCTTATCAATACTATTACACCCTGTTTGAGATGTTGGGACACTACGATGCCATGGCAAACGCCGCGCTGAACGCGGGCTTGGACGGACTGATTTTGGAGTGCATTGCACGTAATATGGATCAGACCTTTTTGGGTTCGACAACGCATCCCGATGCCGAAAAGTATTTACTGCGCTTTCACGCAGGTGCATTTTTCCACGTATTTATTGAATGGACGCGCAGCGGCAAGCAGGAATCCTGTGAGCAGATGGCACGCCTATGCGCCGATGCCGCAATGGGCAAATTGAACTTTCCGAGTTATCAATAAAATATCACTATCACTCCGATACAGTCGGAATATCACCAACAGAACGCAAAGAGAGAGCTTTACGAAATATCACTTTCGAATAGCTCTCTCTTCTTCTTTTTTCTCCGCTGATCCTGCAGCCCACGGCTAAGCTGCGCAAGCGTTTTACGCCTCCACAGGCAAGATTACCGCACCCTCACAGTCCAGCAACCCTACGCCATCAATGTCCAAAATACCCATAGGGTCTTCCTGCGTCAGATCAAAGCTGCGTACCACTTCCCCATTGCAAATCAGTTGCAAGACGTGAGTCTCGGGGTCGTATTGCAGATCGTATTGCCCCGCGGCACCGTCGCGTCCCGGCTCACCCTGCGGACCTTGGGGACCAACCTCTCCCTGCGGGCCTTGGGGACCAGCCTCACCCTGCGGGCCTTGAGGACCAACCTCTCCCTGCGGACCTTGGGGGCCAACCTCTCCCTGCGGGCCTTGGGGACCAACCTCACCTTGCGGGCCTTGGGGGCCAGCCTCACCCTGCGGACCTTGGGGACCAACCTCACCCTGCGGACCTTGGGGACCGGCCTCACCCTGCGGACCTTGGGGACCAACCTCTCCCTGCGGACCTTGGGGACCAGCCTCTCCCTGCGGGCCTTGAGGACCAACCTCTCCCTGCGGGCCTTGAGGACCAACCTCTCCCTGCGGGCCTTGGGGACCAACCTCTCCCTGCGGACCTTGGGGGCCAGCCTCACCCTGCGGACCTTGGGGGCCAGCCTCTCCCTGCGGACCTTGGGGGCCAGCCTCTCCCTGCGGACCAACTGCGCCGTCCCGTCCGGGTGCTCCGGGCGCACCGTCCTTACCATCCTTGCCGTTTTGTCCGTCTGCACCGCGCAGGGATGCCAACCATTCCTGCTCGGTACCCTTAAAACCAAACTTTTGCGCAATGCCGTAGGCGGTCAGGTACACACCGTTTTTATCTGCTTGTTGATCGGGCACGCCATGCGTGCGGATGACCCACTTGCGATACGCGGCGTATTCCGAGATATAAAGCTTGCGGTAGCGGTCATAGCCCGATTGCTCCTGCAATTTTGCGTGTCCCTTGGCAAGCAGCCAATAGCTGTAGACACGTTCATAGTGCCCCTGTACAATGGGTTGCGCATCTAAATGCTCCTCTGTATATTGCACCGCATCGGCGCGTGCAATACCAAACAGCTGCATTTGCACCATCAGTTCAATTTCGTTAAACCACGCAAGCAGCACAGACTGCTCAATTCGCCCCGAAAGCAGGTTGTCTGCTTGCGTGATGATTTCTCTTACGGTCATAATACTCCTCCTTGTTTTTGCATTATTATATCAAAAAGGAGCGCAAAAAGCGTCCCCAAGAAAAGTAAAAGCATCCCTCTTTGAGAAAAGCTTATTTTCCGCGCTGTCGATTCGTGCGAATGTTTGTGCAATCCGTGCAAAAGTATTGCATTTGTTTTGTACATACAGTATAATTACAATGTTCGTATTGTGGCAAATATGCCAAAACTTAAATTTTACATATCAAAGGAGATTTTTCGAATGAGAAACAATAAGGGTTTTTCTTTGGTTGAGCTGATCGTTGTTATTGCTATCATGGCAATCCTCGCAGCCGTTGCAATTCCCACTTTTGCTACTTTTATCGGTAAGGCGCAGAAGGCAGCTGATGCTGATTTCATGGCCCAGGTTGAAAGCGCCATTGAACTTGCATATGCTCAGGAAACCGTTGAAATTAACACCATCACCGTTACTTGCGATAGCGATAAGAATCCTACAAAGATCACTGTTACATTCGTGAATAACAATACCCCTGTCGAGATTGAAGAAGAAAATAAATCCGGTTCTGATGCAAAGGCTGATGCAGCTTTGGTGATTGACTGGAATTATGAGTTCAAGTCCGTAAAGAACGCTGGCACATATAAGCTGAACGCTGAAGGCGAGTTTGAAACAGTAACCCAGTAACCCACGGTTAATCCGCACCCCCGAACCCCATTGATTTCAATGGGGTTCTTTTTGACTCAAAAATCATGAGGTAATCAACATGAAAACCAAGCACGCCAAACTCTTTGACAACGAGGGCTTTTCACTTGTTGAGTTAATTATCGTCGTTGCGATCATGGCAATTCTTGCCGCAGTCGCCATTCCCACCTTTGCGCATTTTATCACAAAGGCAAACGAGGCTGCGGATATTGATTTTATGAACGAGCTGGAGCGTGCCATTACATTGGCAAACGCAGACAAGGAAGCTGGTGAGATCACCGAAATTCAAATCCATGTAAACACGGCAGACGGCAGTATCATAGAAGTGAAATATATCGAAGCAATCCTGCGTGATGAATCCCAAGTCATTCACGAACGTGTACATTCCTCCAAGGATCAGGAGGAAAAGATCCTGTCCGAGCTACTGGATTTCAGTTACAAATTCAAGGCAACCGACAGCGTTACAAGCAACCAAAATTGGAGTGCGCAATGGGAGATCGTTTCCGACACGCCTCCCGATCCCTGGGATCAATGGGATCCGAGTGATTACTGAAAGCCCCCCTCGGGGGCTTTTCTGTACCCGAACGCATACCCGACTCCCGTACGGCTAAGGGAAACAATCACATTACCGCTCTTTTACGTCCTACAATCTCAAAAACACAGGAGGCTGTCTTCATCACGTGAAGCAGCCTCCTTTTTATTTACTTATACAGGATCAATCCTTCTTTTTTCTTGTCACAAGCGCCGCTCCTGCCGCAAGCAGCAGTCCGATTGCCGCCGTGCCAACCGTGCCGTTACAGCCCTTTTCGGCGGTCTGCACGGTTCCCGGCTCGGTATCGGTACTCAAAAAATCGGTGCTCTCTGCGGGTGTCTCGGTGGTCACTTGCCCGCTCTCACTCTCAATCTCGGTTTCGGCGGGCTGTGGGTATGCTGCCTCCAACTTCATATCTGCCGTGGGTGTGATGCATTGCCCGGCAACGTATATCTCACTGCCCTCGCCCGTGCTCCAACCTAAACATTCCTCATCAAGTGTCAGATCGGGCACAGTCCAGGACGCGCCCTGTGCCACAACTGCCTTGACGCTCTGCTCGCCCGCCTCCAGCTCGACCGTATAATACGGATCGACGGTCATGGGAGTCACTCGCTTAAGCGATACCCAGCCAATGCTGCCGTCCTCCAGTATCACACTACCGTACGTACCCTGCACCGCCGTGATGCGATATACCGCACCCGCAGTCAGACTTGCCGCCTTGCCTGTGCTGCTGCCCGCGCCCTTGTAAGCCGAAAGCGCACCTCTGCTTGCAATATAGAAACCGGGCAGATAATCTTCGGTCGCATAATAATCCACCTCGGGCACATCGGCAGTCTTGTATGCAATGCTGCCATAGCCCACGATATATCGGCTGGTCAGATCATATTCATGCAAACCCACCTTGTTATCTGCATTGCCCTCGATGGCATACACCTTGCCATCCTCACATTTCAGTACAATCCCAATGTGATCGGTCGCACGGTTGTGTGTGGCGGAAAGGCTCTTGTAAAAGATCAGATCGCCTTTCTTGGGTATGTAATCGTCGGTGCGTGCGTGATAAGATGCGCCAACCCTTGCGCCTTCATTGATAAACCAGTTTCGCCACGAGGCACAGGATACGTACATCCCGCCCGTCAGCTCCTTGTCCACGTGCGCCTGGCGTAAGCACCAGTTGACAAATGCGGCACACCACGCATATCCGTAGCTTGTGCCGTTTCCCTCTCCGTTGTCCAGCTTACCGAACAGCACGTTATACTCGGTAAAGTTTTTGGAGCCGCCTCCGTTCAAGCCGTCCAGATCCGCGTTGCCGTTGCCCTCGTGATATCCAAGCTGTGAGAGTGCTACGGCAATGACATCAGTCACTCCGTCGCCTGTCAGCTCCACCGTCAGCAGATTGTTGTAATATAGGGAGTCCTTGTAATCGTCGGACACCTTGTACGAGGGCTCGACCGCCCCCACCGCGACCGAAAGCACGGTTGCCGCTATGGCAAGCGCAGTCATGCCTGTCAGAATTTTGCTTGTTTTCATCGAAATCCATCCTTTTATGTAAAATCATAGGGATTTTTGTTTCCATGACAATTATAACACAGGAAAGTCTTGTTGTAAAGAGCTTTACACGGACAACCCCTGTGGTAATATATGTGAGAAAAGGAAGGATTATGAACTCGGATAGCCGAACGGGAATCGAACCGAATTGCCCGACGACGATGCATTTTCGCATCTTTCGGCGCGCTTTCGCTTGCAAGATTTGTATCTTGCTGCGCAAAATCACACCAAAATCTATCAAAAATGCATTCGCCGGCGGGTGCTA
>JAZNBB010000091.1:0-22291 GCA_045586845.1 Eubacteriales bacterium | reverse complement strand
TAACACTTGCTTTGTGAAAATTGTTCGCAAAATTGGTGCCAGTCCCTTGTTCGTAGGTTAAAACTAAAAGGATGCGATCGGTTTATGGTCACCGAGTGTTACCGGGGACGGTTCTCTGTGATGCGCAGTATTACCGAGAACTGTCCCCTATGACAGGCAATCAAATATTCCGTACCACACCAAAGCTCACCCCCGTCAGACGGCTGATCTGGCGAATGGACAAGCCCTTTTCTTTTAGCAGCTTTAAATATTTGTTTCTTGTTGCAATGTCCAAGCGCTGAAAATCGCTCGCATTTTGGCACTTAGTGTGCTTTTCGATGATCCTGCGTGCCTGCTCATCGGTCACGCGCGGCGAGCCTTTTCCTTGCTCAACGTCCAAGCATTGCGTTGTATCAGGTTGATTGTGCATGCGCACAAAGTCGGACGGTGAAATGTGGTGATAGACAAACTCCGCGTCGATCATACGCGCAGCACCCACGTATTCGCGGTAGCTGCTGTATTCGTAATCGCCAACGGCTTGGCATATCCCCGCTTTGACAGGATTTCGGTGGATATACCGAAGCACAGTCAACAGATACCGCTCGTCCTTCACGGGTTCGCTCATGAACCTATCCTGAAACAAATGCCCGTTGCGCTCGTATTTCACGTTGAACCAATACACGTAACGCGCGGCGATGCGCTTCATAATCTGCTCAAGGGGCTCGTTCTTTGCTTTGAAAAGCAGATGTGCGTGGTTGCCCATCAGACAATACGCATATAGATCAAAGCCGCTGATCTGCTTACATTCTGCAAGGATTTCAAGAAAACGCGTACAGTCCTCTTCATCCTCAAAGATTTGCTGACGGTTAACACCGCGCAACATGACGTGGTATATATTGCTTTCGCATTTCTCCCGCGCTTGTCTGGGCATATGGTATCCTCCGTCTTGCTTTTTTTCATTGTAGCATATAGGAGAAAAATTGTCAAGTATTGCATGTGTGCGGCACTCAAATGCCCCTTCACCTATATAGACGCATTTTTTGCAAAAAAGTTCCGTTTTTTTTGAAAAAACAAATATATTTTTGATAAATCTTTTTCGGTGGGGATTTTCACGCCCGGTATATTGCAAAAACCGGGATTTGTGATATAATAAAAGAAACGAAAGGGGGAGATGGTGTGACGACAGACGCCTGGATCAAAAAGAATACGGTGTCTCTTGCGGGCAAAACGGTTGCCATATCCGGCTCAACGGGTGGACTTGGAGGGGCGCTTTGCAAGCACTTAGCAGAATTGGGTGTGGAGCAGATGATATTACTTGATCGCAATGCTGGTAAGGCAGAGGCGTTGAAAAGCGCGCTGCAAGCGCAGTATCCCGCTCTGCAAGTGCACATCATACTCACCGATCTTGCCGATATGCAAAGCGTAGAGTTTGCCGCCAAAGCTTTGGAAAAGCAGCCTGTCGACGTGCTGATCTGCAACGCGGGTGCGTATGCCGTGCCGCGCTTTATCACCTCGTCGGGGTACGACAACGTATTTCAGATCAACTTTGCCGCGCCCTATTATCTTGTGCGCCGCCTTGCGCCGCATCTTGCCAGCCGTGGGGGCAGGGCGGTGCTGGTGGGCAGTATTGCGCACAATTATTCGGGGACTGACCCATGCGACGTAGATTTCCGCACGCGCAAAAAGGCTTCACTGGTGTACGGAAACGCCAAGCGGTATCTGATGTTTGCCGCGCCTGCAGCGGCAGAGCAGGCAGGCTTGGAGATCGCCGTCACGCACCCCGGCATTGCGGTCACGGGTATTACCTCGCATTACCCGAAATGGCTGTACGCGCTGATCAAATACCCTATGAAAATCATATTCATGAAGCCGCGCCGCGCCTCGCTGTCGATTTTGCGCGGTGTGTTTGAATCAACCGCACCCTGCGAGTGGATCGGTCCGCGTATCTTTGACGTGTGGGGCTTGCCGCGCAAGCGCCGTCTGACTACCTGCGACAAAGAGGAGCAGGCGTATATCTGCGATCAGGCGCAGCGTATTTATGCGGATCTGTGCGGGCAGGTTGGTGGGGCAGAGGCATGACTGATATTCAAAGAGCCTTGCTTGATATGCAAGACCTCACTTACAGAGATTTTTCGGCAAAGCTTTTGCCAACAATTTCGCGCGAGAATATTATCGGTGTGCGCTTGCCGCTATTGCGTCGATATGCCAAGGAGTTGGCAGGTGCCGCGCAGGCGGAGGCTTTTATGCATGAACTGCCGCACAAGTATCTGGAGGAAAACCATCTGCATTCCTTTCTGATCGGGCAGATGCGCGATACGGACGCGTGCTATGCCGCGCTGGAAGCCTTTTTGCCGTTTGTAGATAACTGGGCGGTGTGTGACTCTCTGCGCCCCAAGGCATTGCAAAACGACAGGGAACGGCTGAACCGAAAAATCCGCGTATACCTGCAAAGTGAGCACCCCTATACCGTACGTTTTGCGATCGAGCTGCTCATGCTGTATTATCTGGACGAGTATTTTTCGCCCGATTATCTTGCGTTGGTCGCCTCGGTGCAAAGCGAAGAATATTACGTAAACATGATGATCGCGTGGTATTTTGCCACCGCGCTTGCCAAAAAATGGAAAGCTGCGCTGCCTTATCTGGAGCAGCACCGACTGCCCGATTGGGTGCATCAGAAAACAGTACGAAAAGCAATCGAGAGCTACCGCATCACGCCCGAGCAAAAGGCGTATTTGCGGACGCTACATTAAGGAGACACTATGAGTTATACTATCATAAAACTAATCGACAGACCCGAAATGAAGGATCGGATGGCACTTTGGTTTCACCAAAAATGGGGTATCCCGCAACAGGCGTACGAAGAGAGCATGCAGGACGCGTTGCAGGGCGGTGTCGTGCCCGCCTGGTACGTGGCAATGCAAGAGGATCGCATTGTAGGCGGCCTTGGCGTGATTCAAAACGACTTTCACAACCGCCCCGACCTTGCTCCAAACGTCTGCGCGGTGTATACCGAGCCCGATTGTCGCGGACAGGGCATTGCGGGCGCGCTGCTGGATTTCGTGTGCCGCGATATGCAGGCGCAAGGCATTGATACGCTGTATCTTTTGACCGACCACGACTCGTTTTATGAGCGTTACGGTTGGGAATTTTATTGCTACGCACAGGGAGACGGAGAGGAGCAGCCAAGCAGAATGTACGTGCACAGACAATCATAAACAAACAAAGGTCGAGTCCCGTGTAGACTCGACCTTTGTTTGCTGTTTAGTGAACGTGTCCTCCAAACAGATACATAACTGTCATGGTGACCGTTCCCAGTACCATCATCGCGGCAAGCACGCCTGCCAAAATTCTGTAGACCATTTTGCGGTCAATTTTTATGGACAGCTCCTGCTCACCCTCAACAGTCTTTTTGTTTTTTTTCTTGTTCTTGCTCATATCTGTAGATCCTTTCAAATATTAGTCAATTTTGAGTTGTTCGCCCAAGATCGGTACGCCTGCTGCGGGGATCTTGGTTTTTTTATATCCCTTGGTGTCCTCCACGTCAACCTGTACGGCAGTCACGGTCTGACCCTTTTTGAGCGTCATGAGTGTTACACCGGAGGAGGTACGCGTAGCTTTTTGGGGAATGAGTGCGGTCTTGATTACGATCGCGCGGTTGTCGGACGAGATCAGCATGATATCACGCGGCTTCTTGTCGGTGTCGTCCAGAATGGCAACGACCGGTGAGGCGTCCGAGTAAGCACTTGTCAGCTTGCGGCGCACCGCTTTGGTCTCGTATGCCGTAACGGGTACGCGCACGCCCTTGCCGTTTTCAAAGATAAATACCATGTTGACTCCGACAGGATAGCCTGTCTGCATGGTCACGTACAGTGGCTTTTCTCCCGCATCCATGCCAAGCTTTGCGGGGATGAAATCACCCAAGAGCGATGCCTTGGTGGTCTCAATATCATCTACCTTGCATTTGAACACCTTGCACTTGTCGGTAAAGAAGGTCAGCTCATCTGCGTTGTCCGCATTGAAAGCACTCAAGAGGGAATCTCCCTCCTTGAACTTCTGCTCGTCGTTGCCTTGCAGTGAGCGCATGGTGATCTTTTTGAGGTAGCCTTCTTTGGAGAGCACCATATAAACGGGGTAGGATTCCACCTTGGGCTCTTCAAATACGGGTACGACGTCAGCCTGAATGATCTGTGTCTTTCTGGGCTGACCGTATTTCTTTTTGATATCATTGAGCTGGTTGGCTATATACGCTTTGATCTTGAATTCATCGCCCAGCAGCTCTTCCAGGTGCTCGATCTCGCGTTTGAGGTCCTCGATCTCGGCGATCTTGTTGAGGATATACTGTCTGTTGAGGTTACGCAGCTTGATGTTGGCAATGTATTCTGCTTGGATCTCGTCGATGGTAAAGCCCTCCATCAGGTTGGGAATAACCTGCTCCTCCTTTTCGGTACGGCGGATGATGCGGATCGCTTTGTCGATGTCCAAGAGGATCTTACCAAGCGCCAACAGCAGGTGCAGCTGCGCCTTTTTTTCACCCAGCTCATATGTCAGCTCGCGGCGCACACAAACGGTACGGAATTTGATCCACTCGTTTAGCAGTTCTGCAATGCCAAGCTGTCTGGGAGAGCCGTTGATCAATACGTTGAAATTACACTTGAAGCTGTCCTCAAGAGGGGTTAGCTTGAACAGCCTCGCCATCAGCTTGTCGGGGTCGGTACCCTTGCGGATATCAATGGTCAGCTTAAAGCCCGAGAGGTCGATCTCGTCGCGGAAGTCTGTGATCTCCTTGACCTTTCCCGACTTGACCAGCTCTGCGATCTTATCCATGATCTGTTCGATAGTGGTGGAGTAGGGGATCTGCAGAATGTCAATGCAGTTGTTGACCTTGTCGTAGGTGTAACGCGAACGGATGCGGAACGAACCCTGACCGGTCCGGTAGATGTTCTTGAACTGCTCTGCGTCGTAGATGATCTGACCGCCACCCGAGAAATCGGGAGCCTTGATGATCTCCATCAGCTTTTCGGTGGGCAAATTGGGCTTTTTGAGCAGTGCGATGGTTCCGTCACATATCTCAGCTAAGTTAAACGAGCAGATATTGGATGCCATACCAATCGCGATACCCATATTGGGGGTGACAAGTACGTTTGGGAAGGTGGTGGGGAACAGCACGGGTTCTTTCAGCGTACCGTCGTAGTTGTCTACCATATCCACGGCATCCTTGGAAATGCCTGAGAAAAGCTCGTTACAAAATGAGTCCAGCTTGACCTCGGTGTAACGAGATGCCGCATACTTCATGTCCGAGGAATACTGTTTACCAAACGAACCCTTAGAGTCAATAAAAGGGTGTAGCAACGCCTCATAGCCGCGCGTCAGACGTACCATGGTTTCATACACAGCCGCGTCGCCGTGGGGGTTGAGCGTCAGCGTACGACCTACGACGTTGGTGCTCTTGGTACGCCCACCCGTCAAAAGCCCCATTTTATACATGGTGTAGAGCAACTTGCGGTGCGCGGGCTTGAAGCCGTCGATCTCGGGAATGGCACGCGAGATAATGACGCTCATAACGTACGGCATATAGTTCTTCTCAATTGTGTCGGTAATCAGCTGTGGCCGTATGGGCGCATATTCAATTTTTTCAACCGCTTTTTTGTCTTTGGTTGTTTTCTTTGCCATAAAAATCAATATTCCTTACATTAAATTTTTAAAACCGTATGTGCTGCGGCACGGATCATGCGATTGTACAGTGCAAGTCCCAGCCCTTGCATGGGGGGCAGGTGTGCGTAAATGATCTCGGCATCTGTCGCGTCCGCCTCCCGTAGCGCTGCAAACAGACGCTTTGCCTGTGCGGCAAGGTCGTCGCGTGCGCCAACGGGGATAAGTGCGCCACCCGACAAGGCTTCACATTCCTCGTCGTAGCAAAGCACGCAGCAATGTTTCTGTGTTTGCTCGGCTTTCAAAAATGCCAGCACCGCATCACGCTCACCGTCCAGTAAGACCAATGGAGCTGAGGGAGCGTAGTGCCTGTATTTCATGCCTGGAGAGAGCGGACGCTCATTCTCTGTAAGCTTGTCTGCCACGGCGGGAGCAATATCCACACGTGGACAAACGCAGCAAAGTGCGTCATGCGTGATCGCACCGGGGCGCAAAAGCAACAGATAGGGCTCACCATGCTCGTCCTGCATGATCTTGACAATGGTAGATTCCAACCCGATCTCGCACTCGCCGCCGTCAATGATAACGTTCACCTTGCCGTCCAGATCTTGCAAGACGTGACTTGCATCGGTGGGCGAAGGCTTGCCCGAAATATTTGCGCTGGGGGCAGCGATACAAGTGCCGGATGCGCGAATGAGTGCGCGCGCCACCGTGTGTGAGGGGCAACGCACCGCCACAGAGTCAAGTCCGCCCGTCACCGATGAGGGGACGTTATCGCGCTTGGGCATGATGACGGTCAAGGGACCGGGCATGAATGCCTTGGCAAGCGCAAAATAGAGGGGTGTGGTATGTGCGTACAGGCTTGCGTCCTCGGGATCTGCTATGTGAATGATCAGCGGGTTGTCCGAGGGGCGCCCCTTGGCGGCATAAATATCCGCGACGGCTTGCGGGTTGGTGCCGTCACCGCCAAGTCCGTAGACAGTCTCGGTGGGGAATACCACAAGACCACCCAGGCGGATGATGTGTCCCGCAGCACGCAGCGCATCAGCCGACAGCTGTGGGTCAGATATGGTAAATACTTGCGTTTTCAAGATAAACCTCGTATTTTCAGCTATTTTGCAGGTCAAGAGCCGCCTGCGCGGTCATGAGCGGCTGAATGATGGGGGTCATGTCACCGTCCACAAATGCGTCAATGTTAAAGACCGACACGCCGATGCGATGGTCTGTGACGCGGGATTGGGGATAGTTGTAGGTGCGGATCTTTTCGCTGCGGTCACCAGAGCCGACCTGCCCCTTACGATCAGCGGCAATCTTTTCGTTTTGCTCACGGCATTTTTGATCGTAGAGCATTGTGCGCAGCAGCATCAGGGCCTTGGCTTTGTTTTGGAATTGCGAGCGCTCCTGGTCGCATTCGATGACAATGCCCGAGGGCTTGTGGGTCAGTCGCACGGCAGATTCGGTCTTGTTGACGTGCTGACCGCCCGCACCGCTGGATTTACAGGATTCGTATACAAGGTCGCTATCCTTGATCTCAACCTCTACCTCGTCAGCCTCGGTCAATACGGCAACCGATGCGGTCGAGGTCTGAATACGCCCCTGCGACTCGGTCTCAGGCACGCGCTGTACACGGTGCACGCCCGATTCAAAACGAAAATGCGACCAAGCCTCTTCGCCCTTGACCGTAAAGGTGATCTCACGGTAGCCGCCAAGATCGGTGGGGTTGGCATGAAGCGGAGAGAGCTCAAAGCCCTGCTTGGCGCAGTACATACAATACATACGGTACAGCACGCCAGCAAACAAGGCTGCCTCCTCGCCGCCCGCACAGGCGCGGATCTCCACCACAAGGTTTTTTCCCTCGTTAGGGTTACGGGGACGCAACAAAAGCCGAAGCTCCTGCTCCAGTTTTGCCTTGACTTGCTTGGCTTCGGTCAGCTCCTCTTGCGCAAGGGCTTTGAGCTCGGGATCTCCCGATTCAACAAGCTCCAGCGCGTCGGCTACGTCCTGCTCGGCACGCTGATAAGCGGTATAGGCTTCCATGACAGGAGTCAGCTTTTTATATTCGCGCATCAGCGCAGAATACGCGGCAGGATCGGAAAGCACGGACGGATCTGCCATCCGTGCTTCCATCGCCAGGTACTTATCCTTGATCTGTTCGAGCTTGTGCAGCATCAGTCAAAGGTATAGAAAGCAGCAAACGCCATATGAGCGGTATAAACGTCAGCCTTAGAAACGATCTCGAAGGGGGAGTGCATTGCGATCACGGGAACGCCCATGTCAATGGTGGGAATATTATGCTTGGAGATGTACTTTGCAACCGTGCCGCCGCCTCCAAGATCATTCTTACCCATGTCGCCTGCCTGCCAGATGACCTCGCCCTTTGCCATGATGCGGCGGATGAATGCCACAAGCTCTGCGCTTGCATCATTGGTTGCCACCTTGCCGCCGTGACCGGTGTACTTGCACATACAAACGCCGCAGTTGATGCGGGAAACGTTCTTGCCGTCAAATACCTCGGCAAAATTGGGGTCAAAGCAGGCTGTGACATCTGCGGAGAGGCAGATCGAGTTTGCCTTCATCAAGCCGTAGTTTGCGTCAAACGCCTTTGCGATCTCGTAAAGCAGGTCCAAAAGCAGCTCGCACTGCATACCGGTGTCGCCGTCCGAGCCGATCTCTTCCTTATCGGCAAGGATGACCATGGTGGAGCGAGGAGCATTTTCGCATTCAAACAGAGCGGTCAGAGCAGGATATGCGCAAACTCTGTCGTCATGACCGTAAGAGCCGATCAGCGAACGGTCAAGTCCTACGTCACGCGCCTTTGCAGCAGGAACGATGGACAGGTCTGCGGACAGGAAATCAGCCTCGACAATGCCGTATTTTTCATAGAGCAAATTTAGGATATTCATCTTGATCTTGTCGGATTCTTCGCCCTCAAGAGGTCTGGAACCCAGCAGGATGTTGAGGTTCTCAGCAGGAATGGCGGTGCCCAAGGGCTGAGAGTTCTGGTTTTGACCCAGGTGGGGCAGCAGATCGTTGATGTAAAGTACGGGATCACTTTCGTCCTCGCCGATCACGATGTTAACGCAGCTGCCGTCCTGCTTGATCACCACGCCGTGCAGGGCAAGGGGAGTGGCAACCCATTGGTATTTACGCACGCCGCCGTAGTATCGGGTCTTGAAAAAGCCAAAGCCGCCGTCCTCGTACAAAGGGGACTGCTTGAGGTCAAGTCTGGGGGAGTCGATGTGCGCAGCGCAGATGCGGATACCGTCCTGCACGGGCTCCTGACCGATGCGGAACAGGAAAAGTGCTCTGCCGCGGTTGTTATAGTAATATTTGCCGCCCTTTTCCAACGTCATGCCAAAGGTGTAGGGAACGTAGCCCTGTGCCTCTGCCATGGCGATCGAGGTGGTCACAGCCTCTCTCTCGGTCTTGGAAGCGTCAAGGTACTTGGCGTAGTCTGCACAGTAGTCATAGGCGGCTTTGATCTGCTCGGGGGTGGCAACCTCGTAGAAGTTGGTCTTCTTGTAGCCAAGAAGGTCTTTTTTGGATTCGGACATGGTAAATCCTCCTTTTTATTTAGCGTTATATAGTTTTTCGTAAATGTCTTGCGCCTTGGCAGCTTTTTTTACAGCCTTGGCGATCTTTTTGTCGGGAATCGTTTGCAGTGTACCGAAATCGGGGTCGATATATTCGGTGTTTTTCAGCCAAGCGTCCACTGTGTCCTCGCCTGCGTACCAAGCGGCGTATACCGTGCTCCACATACCGTATTTTTGGTAAAGCCCGGCTATGTACATGGTGCCATAGCGCACATTTGTGTCCGGGTCGTATAAGGCAGCTGCGTTCATTGCCGGGTCGTGCGTCTCGGTTGCCAGCTGCACGTAAAGCGCAGGTGTGAGCTGCATAAGTCCGATCTTGCCGTCCTTGCCTTGCTTTGTGCTGTCAAAGCCGCTCTCGACCTTGAGCATGGCATATATGACTGATTCGGGCACACCGTACTCTGCGGCGTAACGCTCGACTGTGTCGCGGTAATCGCGCGGATGCGAAAGGCGTTCTGCACCAAGGCAAAGCAGCTCGAACAAACCGCCGAACGCGAGTGAAATGACTAAAATGATGAGAATGGGCAACGCGTGCCCGGAGCGTTTTTGCCTCATAGCAGCTCCTTTGCAAGCGCGTCGGCGGAAGCGTAAAGACTGTCAGCCGTGCCGTTGTTGTATATTGAAAAATTGACCTTTTCAGTAAAAAATCCGTCCGGCTTTTGCGCGAGCAGGCGCTTTTGCGCTGCTTCCTCGGTCAAGCCGTCGCGCGCCATGATGCGAGCAAGCCGCACGTCCTTGTTGGCAAGCACTGCGACTGTGTGCGTGCAAAGAGTGTCCGCGCCCGATTCAAAGAGCAGCGGCGCATCAATGATCGCGCCCACAGCACCGCGTTGCTTGGCGTCCTCGACCAGTTGTGCTGTCACCGCCAGCACGTGCTTGTGTGTGATACTGTTAAGCATAAGCAGCTTTTCCTGCGCACCCTCGGCAAATACGATGGCAGCCAAAGCAGGACGGTCAAGCGCGCCGTCCTTGATAATATCCTTGCCAAACGCCGCTTGCAGCTCGTCAAGACAGGGAGAGAAAGTATCGGTCAGCGTGTGATACACCTCATCGGTATCGATCCAGACAAAGCCGTACGCGTCGCGCAATCTCTGCGCTACAACTCCCTTGCCGGCACCGCTGGGACCTGTCAGACCTATGATTGGGAAACTCATATCCGTACTTCCTTTCCGTTCTGCGCGTCCGACTGCATGGCTGCTGCCATGATGCGTTGGACGGTTGCGCCGTCCGCAAAGTCAGGCGAGAAGTGATTTTCCTTTGCAACTGCGTCCAAAAAGAGGTACATTCCGTGAATATGACCGCGCAGCCAGCCCTGCGGAGCTTTCATGGTGGGGAAGGTACCACCGGGAGCGTCATACCTACCCGATGCGGGAATGGCTGTAAAGCCCGATGTGCCGCCAAGGGGCAGTTTGGGCTTGGATGCGTCCATGTAGTACAGGATATCACACTCGGCAAGCGAGTAGCGGAGCGCACCGCCGGTGCCAAAAATTTCAAAGGTCAGCCCATCTTCGGTGCCGTGGGACAGCTTTGAAACGCTGATCTGACCGACAGCGCCCGATGCGAGCGTTGCGGTCATGTAAAACGCCTCGTCGGCGTTGGTCTGCCAAAGCGTGCCGTCCTTTTGTTTGTGGGTATCAAATGCAATGTGCGATTTTCCGCTGATGCTTGAAAATTCACCGCACAGATGTCTGCAAAGATCAATGGCGTGGGAGCCAAGATCGAAAAGCGTTCCCGCACCGCAAATATTGGCGTCCTGCTTCCAGCCTGCAAAACGTGCAGGATCAATGTCGCTATCGTGGCGGTAGTGGAAGGAGAACGAGAGTATACGCCCGAGTGCATCGTCATCGATCAATTGCTTTGCGCGTAAGATGGCAGCCAAGTGGCGGTTGTTATACACCACGCCGCATACAAGCCCCTTCGCCTCTGCCTTAGCGGCAAGGGTGGCGGCTTGCTCGAAGCTGATTGTAAATGGCTTTTCGCAAAGCACACTCTTTCCTGCGTCCAAAGCGGCGTCGGCAATGTCGTAGTGCGTGTTGTTGGGGGTGCAGATGTCTATTATGTCGATCTCGGGATCTGCTATCATGTCGTATGCATCGGCATACGCACGGATAAATCCCAGTTCGTCGCAAATACGCGCGGTCTTTTCGACACTCGTAGTGCAAATGCCGCGCACTGTGGCGGTAAAGGGCAGGGGGGAATAGAAATAGGGCAGGGATGCTACGCTGTAGGCGTGGGTCTTGCCCATTGCGCCAAAGCCCACAATACCGATCTGCAAACGCTTTTTCATACCGTTCCTCCCCGTGTTTTCAATAAAATATATAACACCAATCTACATTATACCGCAAATCGCGCAACAATGCAAGTGGTTTTTGAATATTTTTGCGCAGTAGAAATTTTCTGACAAACCGGATGCAGGGTATTGCAATCTCCCGTATTTTATAGTATAATATAACAGAATATAGTCTTACGGAGGAAGTTCCTTTGAGATACAATACGCTTTTGATGGATGCGGATAACACACTGCTGGATTTTTCCAAGTCAGAGCATGACGCCATAGCAGAAACCTTTGCTCACTTCGGGTTACCCAACGATGACGCGACCATTGCCATTTATTCCGCGGTCAATGACGCACACTGGAAAATGCTGGAGCGCGGAGAGATCGAGAAAAAGGTGCTGATGTGGAAGAGATTTGAGGCGTTTTGCGAGCGCACGGGGCTTACAGCCGATCCCAAGGCGCTGGCTGACGATTATCTGAAAACCCTTTCTACAAAATCCTACATGATCGACGGTGCGCTTGAGGTGTGCGCGACTCTTGCCGAGAAGTGCCGTATGTATATCATCACAAACGGCGACAAGCGCGTACAGCAAGGCAGATTTACCCCCAGCCCGCTGGCGCAGTATTTTGATGCGGTGTATATCTCCGAGGAGGTCGGATTTGAAAAGCCCGATATCCGTTATTTCGAGGCTGTCATGCGCGATATTCCCGATTTTGACCCCGCTACCACGCTGGTTGTGGGTGACTCGCTGACCTCAGATATGGGAGGTGGCATCAACGCAGGACTGGATACCTGTTGGTATAACCCCAAGGGCAAGCCGCTGCCTGCGAGTATTCCCGTAACCCATGTGATTAACGACTTGGCACAGCTGCCGGGTTTGGCAGAGAAGGGATGCTTATGAAAGCCTTTTTAGCACAATGCAGGGGGGCGCGTATCCCCGTGAAATCAGATCTGCCGCTGTGTGAGTATTCTACCTTCCGTATCGGGGGAACTGCCGATCTTGCGTTGTTTCCCACCACGGTCGAGCAGCTTTGCCTGCAGCTTGCCATGCTTGCACAGAGTGGATTGAAATATAAAGTGGTTGGTAACGGCTCTAACGTGTTGTTCTCGGATGCGGGCTACCGCGGCGTTATGGTGTTTACAACCGAAATGAAGCAATATCGCTTTGATAGCGACACACTTTACGCGCAGAGTGGTGCAAGCCTTGCGCGAATCTGCACAGATGCATCCAGACAAGGTTATCAGGGCTTTGCGTTTGGTTGCGGTATTCCGGGTACGGTGGGCGGCGGTGTTTATATGAACGCGGGTGCGTACGGCGGTCAGATCTCGGACGTGCTGATTTCCAGCGAGTGCTACGACACGGCACACAATCGCGTTTTTACCATGGATGCAGATGCGCACGAGTTTGCCTACCGCCACAGCATTTTTTTCTCTCATCCCGAGTATATCATTTTGTCCGGCACCTTTGCGCTGCGAGAGGGAAGTGCCCGGGAGATTATGCAAAAGGTAAAGGAGCAATCAGTTGCAAGACGCGAAAAGCAGCCGCTCAATTTTCCCAGCGCGGGCAGCACCTTCAAGCGTCCCGAGGGGTATTTTGCGGGCAAGCTGATTGAGGATGCGGGGCTTAAGGGCTTGCGTGTAGGCGGCGCTATGGTGTCCGAAAAGCACGCAGGCTTTGTGGTCAACGAAGGTGGCGCAACAGCTGCCGACGTGCTTGCCTTGGTCGAGCAGATCAAGCAGCGCGTATACGCGCAATTCGGTATCAATTTAGAATGTGAATTTGAGTACGTAGAGGAGTAAGAATGTCGTTTTCCGAACAGGTCAAAGAGGAGTTGCAGACGCTGCAGATCAAGCCCATGTGTTGCCGCAGGGCGTATCTTTTCGGGCTGATGATGGGTGCGCAGATCGATGGAGAGCGTGTGGCTTTCCGTTTGCCTTCTTCGTTTGCCGAGCACGCCGCAGGCGAAGTCAAGCGTCATTTGGGAAGAGAGACCTTGTCCCGACCCTTTGTGCAAGGGCGGGCAAGCGGCACGGAGCTTTGCTTTGCGTCCGCCAAGTGCGCCGCACAGATCTATGCGTGGGATGTGGGCGAGTGTGCCGATTTTTCCGCGCTGTTTAAATGCCCTCAATGTGCTGCAGTCTTTTTGCGCGGTGCGTTTTGCGCTTCGGGCACTGTATCCGATCCCGCTACGGGGTCGCATTTGGAGATCAAATGCCCCACCGAAGCACGTGCGTTGGGCTTACAGGCATTGCTTGCAGAGCAGGGCATTTCCATGGGACTTGTATCGCGTGGCAAAACAGTGGGCGTGTATATCAAAAACAGCCAGGGCGTTGAGGACGTGCTCACTATGCTTGGCAGTAGTGTCATGGTCTTTGAGCTGCTCAATAAAAAGATCGAGCGCGAGATCCGCGGCAACGAGAACCGCGTGACCAACTGCGACACGGGCAATATCAGCAAATACGTTACCGCCGCACGTAAGCAAAACGCGGCAATTGAGAAGTTAGAGCATTACGGTGAGCTTGACAAGCTGCCAGACGCTTTGCGCGAGACTGCTATGCTGCGCTTGCGCTATCCGAATGTTCCGCTTGGTGAGCTTGCCGAGGCACACGTGCCTCCAATTACCAAATCGGGGCTGAATCATAGGCTGCAAAAGCTGATCGATCTGGCAGGGGAATTGCCCGATTGACATCGGGCAATTCAGCGATGTATTTCGCCAAAGGCGAAAAGTGATGCTGTTATTGCGGTTACGAGGATATTCGCGCTATGCGCGAGTGGAGTGTTTTTCAATGGGTGAAATGTTATTTACGAATCGGCGGCTTTGCTGCAGAAAGGAGATCTCATGGCAAACGAATTTGTGCATCTGCATTTGCACAGCGAATACAGCCTGCTTGACGGTGCCTGCCGCATAGGGGATATCCCTGCGCGTGCTGCCGAGTGTGGGCATCACGCAGTAGCCATCACCGATCACGGTGCCATGTACGGTGTGGTCGAGTTTTACAAGGCGTGCAAAAAGGCGGGGATCAAGCCCATTATCGGCTGTGAGGTCTATGTGGCATCCGGTTCACGCTTTGAAAAGGCAAAGAGTGCCGAGGCGGGGGCAGACCATTTGGTATTGCTCTGCCGGAACCAAGAGGGATACCAAAATCTGATCTCCTTGGTTTCCAAGGGCTTTACCGAGGGCTTTTACGGCAAGCCGCGCGTGGATGCCGAGCTTTTGCGTGCGCACCATAAGGGCTTGATCGCGCTTTCCGCTTGCCTTGCAGGCAAGATCCCGCGCAAGCTTTCCGCAGGTGATTACGCCGCTGCCAAGCAGACTGCGCTGGAATATGCGAGCCTTTTTGGTAAGGATAACTTTTTTATCGAGTTGCAAAATCATGGCATGGTGGAGCAAAAGCAGATCCTGCCCCAGCTTTATTCGCTCGCACGTGAATGTGGGCTTGGTGTGGTTGCAACAAATGATTGCCATTACCTGCGCCGTCGGGATGCCGCTACGCAGGCAATTCTGATGTGTATTCAAACCAACTCGTCAATCGAAGACGGCAGACCCATCGGTTTTGAAACAGACGAGTTTTACTATAAGGACACGAACGAGATGCGCATGATGTTTTCTCAGTATGAGGGTGCACTCGAAAATACGGTCAAGATCGCCGATCGTTGCTCGGTTGAGTTTGACTTCAATACGCTATACCTGCCCAAATTCCCGTGTCCGGAGGGCAAGGATTCGGTGAGCTACCTGTATGAGCTTGCCGAGCGCGGCTTTTCCGAGCGTGTGGCAAAGGGGCAGATCACCTTTGATACGATTTCCGAACAGACTTATCTCGATCGCATTTCCTATGAGCTTGATGTGATCGTACAGATGGGGTATGCCGACTATTTTCTGATCGTGCAGGACTACGTGCGCTTTGCCAAAAACCACGGGATACCGGTTGGACCCGGCAGAGGCTCGGGGGCGGGCTCGTTGGTTGCGTTTGCGCTTGGAATTACCGATGTGGATTCTATTCGCTACGATTTGCTGTTTGAGCGTTTCTTGAACCCGGAGCGCGTCAGTATGCCTGATATTGATATCGACTTTTGCTACAACCGCCGCGACGAGGTCATCGATTACGTGGCTAAGCGTTACGGCAGAGAACACGTGTCGCAGATCATCACCTTCGGTACACTTGCCGCCCGCGCTGCCATTCGTGACTGCGGTCGTGCCATGGGTATGCCGTACGCCGAGGTGGACACCATTGCCAAAGCCGTGCCCGCGGAGCTGGGGATCACCCTGGAGCACGCACTTAAGCTGCCGGAGCTCAAAGCACTTTACAACGATAACGAGAAAAACCGTGAGCTGATCGATACCGCCATGGCACTGGAGGGTATGCCGCGTAATGTGTCCGTTCACGCCGCAGGTATCGTGATCACGGATAAGCCCGTAAGCGAGTATGTGCCGCTGGCGCACAGTAACGGTACGTTGGTCACCCAGTTCGACATGGATACCATTGCAAATCTCGGACTGCTGAAATTCGATTTTCTCGGCTTGCGCTATTTGACCATCATCAACGATGCTCAGAAGCAGATCAGGGAAACGCAACCCGATTTTGATATCGAGCGTATCCCTTACGATGACAAGGATACCTTTGCGCTGATCGCAAAGGGCAATACTTCGGGTGTATTCCAGTTGGAGTCGAGCGGCATCAAGCAAGTGCTTGTGCAGCTGCGCCCCACGTGCTTTGAGGACGTGATCGCGGTTATTGCGCTGTACCGCCCGGGACCCATGGAGTCGATCCCACGCTATATCGAGTGCCGACATGATCCTTCCAAGATCGAGTACGACACGCCGTTGCTTGAGCCGATCTTAAGAGAGACCTACGGCTGTGCGGTGTACCAGGAACAGGTCATGCGCATTTTCCGCGAGGTTGCAGGGTACAGCTTCGGGCACGCGGACATCGTGCGCCGCGCCATGTCAAAGAAAAAAGCAGACGTGCTGGAAGCCGAGAGAGCAGACTTTATTGCGGGTGCGGCACAGCGCGGTGTGGACGAGGCAACGGCAACCAAGCTGTTTGACGACCTTGCCAATTTCGCAAACTATGCCTTTAACAAATCCCACGCTGCAGCCTATGCCGTGCTTTCTTACCGCACCGCGTACCTCAAGGCGCATTACCCCTGTGAATATTTCTCGGCACTTTTGACCAGTGTGCTTGGCAATCAGGTCAAGATCGCGGAGTACATCGGGGAGTGTAATAAGCGCGGTATTTCGGTGCTACCGCCCGATATCAACCGCAGCCGTGCCGATTTCCACGGCAAGGACAACACCATTCGATTTGGCTTGCTTGCGCTCAAAAACGTGGGCGGTCAGTTCGTGGACTCGCTCTGCCGCGAGCGAGAGGGGCATGATTTCGCCTCTTTCGAGGATTTTGTGGAGCGTATGTCGGGCAAGGACATGAACAAGCGCATGATCGAGGCACTGATCAAGGCGGGCGCATTTGATTCTCTTGGCACGTACCGCTCCAGACTCTTATCTGCTTACGAGCAGATCATTGATACCGTTTCACAGAAAAACCGCGACAACGTGGCAGGACAGCTGGATATGTTCAGCATAGTGCCCGAGGTCAGAGCAAAAACTTCATTCTCGTATCCCACCATTCCCGAGTACACCAAGCGCGAAAAGCTGATGCTGGAGAAGGATGCGTCGGGAATGTATTTCTCGGGGCACTTATTGGATGGATATGATAAGTGCATTGCCGATCTGCACACCAAGGATATTGGTAAGTTGGCAGATGAAACCGGCGCGCTCTTGCCTGACCGTGCTCGTGTTCGTATTGCTGGCGTGATCACACAGGTCACGATCAAAACCACAAAAAATGATCAGCGCATGGCGTTCTTCACACTTGAGGACCGCACGGGCGAGATCGAATGTTTGATGTTTGCCAAAACCTATGAAAGTCTCGGACATTTGGTGCGTCTTGATAACGCGCTTTACGTGGAAGGTAACCTCTCGGTGCGCGAGGACGAGGTCAAAGTGCTGACCGGAACAGCCGGCGAGCTTGTGGACGACGAGCATTATACCCCCAAACCTACCCCCGTAGGGGCGATTCACGAATCGTCCGCCCGTTCAACCACCCCCGTAGGGGCGATTCACGAATCGCCCGTATCCACCCGTAACGCCGTAGGGGCGGATTCTATATCCGCCCGCCAAACCACCCCAAAACCCAAAATCAAAAAGCTCTATTTGCGCGTGCCCGATACCGAATGTACGCTGTACCGCAAGGCGCTCAATTTAGCCGAGATCTTTGACGAGGGCTTCTGTGTGCCGCTGGTGTTTTACAACAGCGCGACCAAAGCATATATCCCACACGCAAAGGGCATTGCACTCTCTCCCTTTGTCATGCAGCAGTTGATCGACCTGCTTGGCAAGGAGAACGTGATATACCAATAAAATTACAAAAAAACTGAGCCATATTTTGCGTATGGCTCAGTTTTTTTTAGCCTGAAAAGTCCTCAATCAACGCGTTCAGCTCCTCTTTCGAGCCAAGCGTGATCCCAACTGCAAGTTGCTCACGGTCGGCGCGGGGCAAGGTTGCCACGGGCACATTCAAGGTACGCATCAGCGCGCCGCTTGCATCAAAAACGCCGATACGGCCGTTTACCTCGCGCACCGTATACAGTATGGCGGGAACGGTGGTTTCGGGTACTGCCTCGGGCTGCGGCAGTGTGTCACTTTGGCTGCCTTGCGTATCCTCTTGCGTGCCTTCGGGTAACGTTTCGGTCGCCATTTCGGTATCAGCCCCTGCGGACTGTGCACCGTCCAGGTAGGTCAACGCGTCGGCGAAGGCTTGTTTGGAGCTTGAAAGCTGGGCATGCAGAGAACTGAGCGTGGTGATAACCGAGGAGCGGTAATCGCGGAAAGATTCGGCGGTGTTGCCTGCAATCACCGCGCATACCACCGATGCTCCCACTGAAAGAATAGTAACGCATAGTAAAATGCTGAAGGCAATTTTCAAAGATTTCATGCTTACACCTCACTTTTTTATTGCATGATTATTTTTGCCCGATTTGACAGGTCTATGCAAATACGTAACAAAAAAGAGGGGATAAACGTGAAAAGACTTTGCAGGATCACGGCGGTGCTGCTTGCACTCGCGCTTGTCGCGGGGGCGGTGTGTGTCGCGGTGGGATACGCACTTTTGCGCCCGTATACGCACAGCCGCGTGGATGATACGCTGTTAAATATTGCGCGATCGGGTGGTACGTCACGCCTGTATGCATATGCGTTTTCGGACCGTGCCGCAAGAGAGGGTGAAGCATACGAGATAGGACCCTTGTGCGGTGGCAGTATACTATACGAATATGCTTCGATTGAGCAGATCCCGCGTGCTATGATAGATGCCTTTGTTTCTATTGAGGATAAACGATTTTGGCAGCATGAGGGTGTGGATTTTCTGCGTACGGGTGAGGCGGCTTTTGCATATCTGCAAAAGCAGGCGTTGGGGAAGGGCGGCAAATCCTTTGGTGCGTCCACCATCACACAGCAGTTAGTCAAAAATCTGACGGGAGATGACCGCGTCAGCATCGACCGCAAAATCACCGAAATGTTTGCAGCCCTTGATCTGGAGCGCCGCGCCTCCAAGCGCGAGATACTTGAAATGTATCTCAATGTCATCAATTTAGCGGACGGCTGTCGTGGTGTGGGTGCGGCTGCTAAGCACTATTTTTCCAAAAGCGTTGAGCAGCTGAGTGTGGGAGAGTGTGCCTGTATTGCTGCCATTACAAACAATCCCTCTCGTTACAATCCCTTGACTCACCCGGAGCAGAATGAGCAGCGCAGAGCCTTGATACTTTCCTGTATGTTAGAGCAGGGGTATATCAACGCAGAGCAATATGCGAAAGCCTCGCAACCGCTGCGCTTTTCGGAGCGGGCTTGGAATAAGGATCGCATTGCTTCGTGGTACGAGGACATGGTGATCGGGGACGTCACGCGCGACCTGTGTGAAAAATATGGTTATTCCCGTGCGGCGGCAAGTGCTTTGGTATATGGAGGAGGCTTGTGTATTTACGCCGCCATGGATGAACGTGTGCAGGATGTTGTAGAGCAGTATTTTGCCGCGACAGATATTTTTGAGCGCGACGAGCGTGCGAGTATGGTCATTATTGACCCGAAAACAGGGGACATCCTCGGTGTGGCGGGAGCAAACGGTGCAAAGCGTGCCAATCGTGTGCAGAATTATGCCACCGACGTACGTGTACCACCCGGCTCTGCCATCAAGCCACTCTCGGTCTTCGCACCCGCGCTTGAACAAGGCTTAATCAACTGGGCAACCGTTTTTGACGATGTTCCGTTGCGCTTTGAGCAGGGAAAGCCCTGGCCACGTAACGCGCATTTTGCCTACCATGGATTGACCGATGCTTCCGCAGCACTCGCCGATTCGGTCAACACGGTGGCGGTGCAGATGCTGGAGCAGGTGGGCAGGAAAAACTCTCTCTCCTTTTTGCGCAAGCAGCTTGGCATGATCTCGCTGGGCGATGAGGACATCACCCAGGCAGGGTTGGCACTCGGGCAGTTTGCGCACGGCGTGACGTTACGTGAGCTGACTGATGCATATACCATATTCTATGATGGTAATTATCAGCCTGCGCGGTCTTATTTTCGTGTGACTGATGCCGAGGGCGTGCCTCTTTTGACCAATACGGCGCAGGCGCACGCTGTGCTGTCACCCGAAAACGCTGCCATCATGACAAAGATGATGCAAGGCGTGGTGCAGAACGGCACGGCAAAGGGCAAGGTCACGCTTGCACAGACGATCGAGGTTGCGGGCAAAACGGGTACAACACAGCGCGGTGTTGATCGCCTGTTTGTGGGATATACTCCCGCCGTGCTTGGCGGTGTGTGGACAGGCTACGATTATCCCGCCACGCAAGCAGGCATTCACGGCAACGTCAGTATTATGGTGTGGGATGAGGTCATTTCTCACCTGTATGATATGGGGGTTTTCGACGGTGCACCAACCGATTTTGTAATGCCCGATACCGTGCATCAAATGGTGTATTGCGCCGATTCGGGGCAGCTGCCGGGATATGCCTGTACCTGTGATCTGCGCGGCTCACGCACCCGCATCGGGTATTTCACGCTTGACAATGCGCCCAAACAGACCTGCAACACGCACGTGCTTGTGCCGTACGATACGGTTTTTGGCGGCGTAGCATGCGCCGATTGCCCGCTTGACACCGTCCGCGACGCAGGCCTGTTGCGCGGTACGCGCAGCTTTCCGCATGAGGTGTTCATCAAGGACGCTCCCTATTTCATGTGGGATACACCGCCCGCTGAAGGGGAGTGGCGCGGAGAATGGTATGCAACGCCAAGTAAAACGCAGCCATGCCCCGCACACACGCATACCGATTCCGACTCGGATGAGGCAGAAACGTAACTGCGCGTAGCGCAATATCACTATGCGAAGCATAATATCACTGCACGAGGTGCAATATCACTTGCCGCAGGTGAATATCACTGCGACAAGGTGCGGGCATATCCCCGCACCTTGTCGCATATTCTTTACGGGGTGATGGTATGAATCATAAAAACGGAAACAGCACGCTGATCTGCGCCATGATTTTTGGGGGGATGCTGGCACTTTTCGGTATCGGAGTCAGAATATGGTGGGGAGCACCAAACGAGGGTATGACGCAAATGGGTATTCGGCACTTGGTGCCGCCTGTGTGGATTATGGGACTTTTATGGACGCTTTGGTACTTTGCATTGGGCGCAGTGCTTGGCGCGGTGCTTTGCGCATATGGAGGAAGGTGCATTGGTGCATGGCGCGGCGCATTCTTTTTTTTGCTGATGCTGTTTGCAGGCTATTTGTGGTATCCTTTATTCTTTGTGCGGCAAAATTCGTTGCTTGCCTTGCTTGTACTCCTGGCGGTGCTGGCGTGTGCTGTATTGTGCGCGTTGCAATGGCAGGGAATTTCACTTGTTGCGAGTGTGATCATGTGGACGCACGTGCTTTGGCTGATTTACATGATGATCTTGCAGCTGATTTGCCTTTTTAGTGTGTAAAATGTGCAAAATAACAGTTGACAAATGAGGAATTATGCAGTATAATATACATGACTAAAAAATGCAAAGGAGAAATTGCAATGAAACTTTACAGAGTATTGGCTTTGGTGCTCGCTATGCTTATGATCGGATGTGTGATGGTTGCTTGCGATAAGGAGCCTGAGGCTGTCACAACCTCTATCAAGGTGACGTTTACTATTAAGGACGGCCCCAGCGATAAAGCCGAGGTGCTTGCACAGGATGCTGAGTATACTTACACCTATAGTAAGGTTGGCGACAAGGAGCCTACCATTACCGAGGTTTTGATCGATGTATGCGATATGTATGACCTTCCTATCGAATTCCAGGATGAATCACAGGAAGTTGTCAAGAAGATCGGATCCAAGACAACAGGCAAAGGCGAATTTTGGACCTATGCACTCAACGGCAAGAATAATTTGGATAACCCCATGTACCTTCAGACTGTCAAGGAAAATGACATCATTGTCGTGTACCTGGACTCCATTAACTGATTTCTTACGTATATAAAAAAGCGCAGTCGATTCTCTCTGCATTCTTAGCGGAGAATCAGCAGCACGAAAACATCGGCAGAGAACTTGTTTTCTCTGCCGATTTGTGATATAATGGGATAGGTGATGAAAATGGATAGTGGAAAAGAGTTACCGCAAAGAAAGCGTTTACGGTTAAAGAATTTCGATTACAGTACACCCGGGGCATATTTTATAACGATATGCACGCATAACAGAAAATGTACGTTGTC
>JAZNBB010000090.1:0-1687 GCA_045586845.1 Eubacteriales bacterium | reverse complement strand
TCAAAATTATGATCGGCGGCGCGCCCGTCAACGAGGAATTCTGCCGCGAGATCGGTGCTGACGGCTACTCGCCTGATGCGGCAAGTGCGGCTGATATGGCGGTAGAACTTTGCAAGGCTCTCGGACAATAAGCCTATGAAGACGTTAACAGAGCGCGAACGCATCCTGCGTACCTACCGTCATCAAGAGGTCGACCGCATTCCTATGCTTGATTCCGCTTGGGATGGGACGATCCGCAGATGGCAAAACGAGGGAATGCCCCAAAACGTATCTTGGGTAGATTATTTTGGCTTCGATCATCAAATTCGTGTGGGAACCGATAATTCCCCGCGCTTTGCACAAAAGGTATTGGAGGAAAATGATCGATATAAGATCGTGACTACCCAATGGGGTACCACGCAAAAACGATTTCGCGAGCTCGACTCCACCCCCGAAAATTTGAATTATTACTATGATTGCTCCGAGCGGTGGGAAGAAGCCAAGCAGGCAATGCTCACCTATCACGAGGATCGCATTCCGTGGGATTATCTCAAAAAGAATTATCCGCGCTGGAAGGCGGAGGGCAGATTTTTACAGCTCACCGTCTGGTTTGGCTTTGACGTGGCGCATTCTCATATGATCGGCACCGAGAATTTTCTTATAGGTTTGCTTGATGAACCCGAATGGGCAACCGATGTCTTTGACACGTATCTGAAGACCTCTCTCGATCTTTGCCAACGCATATTAGATGCCGGCTACGAGTTCGACGGTGTATTCTGGTATGATGATATGGGATATAAAGGAACCCCCTTCTTCTCGCCGCAAATCTATCGCGAGCTTTTACAGCCCTACCACAAAAAGGTGGTTGATTGGGCACACGAGCGCGGCATGGTTACCGAGTTGCACTCCTGTGGTTTTATCGAGCCCCTTTTGCCCGATATTATCCAAACGGGTGTGGAAATGCTCAATCCCTTGGAGATCAAGGCGGGTATGGATCCGCAAAGGCTTAAATTCACTTGGGGCGATAAGCTTGCCTTCCACGGCGGTATCAACGCCCAGCTTTGGAACGATATCGACCGCGTAAAAGCGGAAATGGAGCGTATCATACCACTGATGAAGGAGGGGGGCGGCTATATTTTTGCATCCGACCACTCCATTCCCAACTCGGTCTCTTTTCAAAACATGAGGGAGATCGCTGCCCTTGCACATAAGCTTGGGAAATACTGATGCACCTATTTAAGGAGGAAATACAGATGACCGCAAGAGAAAGATGCCTCAATATTTTGCATTACAAGAAGGCAGACCGTATGCCTGCCGTTCACTTCGGCTATTGGCGGGAGCTGCTCGACGAGTGGGCAGAGCAGGGGCACATTTCCGCCGAGCTTGCCCAAAAAGCGGGCGCGGATGGCTCAGATGCACAAAAGGAACTTGATAAGATCATTGGCTGGGATTGCGTTTGGGGACATAGCGACAATATACACACCGGTCTGTATCCTTATTTCGAACGCAAGATTCTGGAGACGCTCCCCGACGGCACGCAACGCGTACAGACCGGAACAGGTGTGATTGAAAGGATCAAGCCCGGCATCGCCTCCATTCCCTCGGAGGACGATTATCTGCTCAAGGACAGAGAATCGTTTGAAAAGTATTACCGCTCCAGAATGCAATACACCCCCGAGCGCTTTAACACTACGTATTTTGATACCTT
>JAZNBB010000089.1:0-29726 GCA_045586845.1 Eubacteriales bacterium | reverse complement strand
CTGCTATGTCAAAACTGCATAGCACCCGCCGGCGAATGCATTTTTGATAGATTTTGGTGTGATTTTGCGCAGCAAGATACAAATCTTGCAAGCGAAAGCGCGCCGAAAGATGCGAAAATGCATCGTTGTCGGGCAATTCGGTTCGATTCCCGTTCGGCTAGCCGTACGAGAGCCGAACCAAGTTGATTTTGACGAGCGGGTCTTCCCGATCCCTTACCCCAAGGAGTATCTTATGATTTTTGATTTTCATACCCATTGTTTTCCGGACGCACTTGCCCCCCATGCCATCGCGCACCTTGCAGAGATCTCGCGCAAATGCGGTCTCTCCCCCACCACCGACGGGACTGCACACGGGGTAATCAAGCAGATGCATACACACGGCGTGGACAAAAGCCTGATATGCAACGTATCCACCAACGCACACCAGATGCCCAAGGTCAACGCCTTTGCCTGTACCTTGGCGCAAAACCAATCCGAGCTTTATGCGCTGGGCTCTCTGCATCCGTTGGGTGAGGATCTTGAAGGGCAGATCAAAATGCTTAAGGCTGCGGGCATCAAAGGACTCAAGTTGCATCCCGACTATATCCGCGTAGAGTTTGACGATCCCATATTGCACCCCATTTTTGAGCTCTGCATTGCGTACGATATGTTTTTGATCACACACACAGGCTACGATCCGAATTCTCCTGACCATATGCATTGCAGACCCGAACAGATCAAAACCGTGATGGAAAGCTTCCCCCGCTTGACACTGATTGCGGCGCACATGGGTGGCATTGGCTGCGAGCAAGACGTGCTTGACCTGCTTTGCGGCAAGCAAGTGTATATGGACACCTCACACTCGGGCTCTTTCCCCTACCGACACCCCATGCTGCACAAGATAATACAAAAGCACGACCCTGCCCTATTGCTGTACGGCAGCGATTGCCCTTGGTCGGGACAAGAGAGAGAGCAGAAATTTGTGTGTGAAGCTCCAATTTCTGATCAGGTCAAGGAGGATATTTTATGGAATAACGCCATGCGGCTGATGCAGATCGCATCACCTTAATCATACAATGCGCCCTTGGCGCAAATCAGAGAGTGCAACAGTGCAAGGATGCATAAAGCCACCGGCATCAAATCATACCGAAACACGGCAATTCATGATGAATTGCCTATTGGTATGAATTGGCATATGCCATGAATTGAGCTTCACTCATGATTTGCGCCAAGGGCGCCTTTGGATTTATTTGGTCGGCAACGCCAACACCACAGTAAAAGTATCACCCTGCTTTTGCGTGCGGAAGCTACCCTGCAGCGTATGCATAATGCTCTCGCAGGTCAAAAGCCCCAGCTTAGTGCTCTCCACCTTACCCGAACGCTTGGCAATCTTGTTTTCACCTGTCATCACCACCATACGGTCTCGATATTCCACGCGGAACACAGCAGGGCTTTGGTGATCTGCGTACTTGACAAGGTTGCTGTACAGGTTATCCAGCACGCGGCTCAGATAATCCACATTGGTATACACACGCACGCCGGCAAGCGAGGGAGAAAGCTGATATTCCAACTGCACGTTGGACAATTCAGCTGACAAGAAGCGCTCGGAAAGCAGTTGATCAAACAGCACCGCCGCATCATATGACTCCAACGGCACAGTTTCATCCTTGTGTCCGTAGGCAAGAAAATAATTGAACAGCTCGTCCGACTGACGCTTGATCCTGCCTGCATTCTCACTGCAAACCGACAGGTACTTTTGTTGTTCCTCGGTCAAGTTCTCCTTGTGCGCATCCATAAGCTCAAGATATCCGAGCAACGAGGTCAGCGGCGTGCGGATGTCATGCGAGATCGAGGTGATCAGATCCTGGTTCGCGCGCCATGCCTGCTCCTTTTCTTCCATTTTTTGTAATATCGAATCTCTCATACCTCCCACGTGATCTGCAAGCTGCGCGATCTCGTCGTTTCCGTGATTGCCAATCTTGCCCTGCAGATCTCCGCCTGCAATGGCTTTGACATCACGTGACAGGCGCATGATACGCGAGATCTCCGCTTGGTAATACACAATAACGATCAAAATGAACAGAATAATAGCAACACCTATTGCAAGAATGTCGCCAAGCAGATACAGCACCTCTGCGTAGTCCTGTACCGCCACCAACACCGATTTGTCCGAAAAATTGACCTCGATGCTATAATCGTATTTCTGAGTATCGGGCACAGTATCCGATTCTACGCCCTCCAGTACGATCAGCTTAAAATTATCGTGCTGTCTGACCCAGTCCATGATGGTATCCATATCGGAAGATCTGATATTATTTTGCTCTACGTAGCTCTTGAAATTGACAAGCACCTGCTCAATTCTCTCGCGCTCCTTGTCGTCGGTCATATATTCCTGCTCAATCACGTAACGAAACAAGGGTGAGAGCGCAAAAAACGTACCAAAACCAATGGCAAGTGCCACCACGATGACCGCGATATGCTTCCATAACAAGGAGGAACGGTACTTTCTTTTTTTTACTTTTTTAGTCAATGACATACCCCTTTCCCCACACGGTGCGGATCATATTTTGGTCATCTCCGAGTTTTCTGCGCAGGTTTGCGATATGTACCAGTACGGTGTTGGATGAGCTTGGCAGGTAGGTCTCCTTCCATACTGTTTCATAAAGCTCAACAGGACTGAAGGTGCGTCCGCGCGAGCCGTTCAGCAGTGCGAAAAGCTCGTACTCCTTTTCAGTCAACGCGATCTTTTCTCCGCCCCGGTATACCGCCTTTTCCTCCACGTTGATCTCGGGCTCTTTGCGTGCTTCCTCCTGTGAGATATCCTCTATGCTGCGGTATTGATTCCATCTGCGTAACAAGGCACTGACGCGCAGCTTGAGATCGGTAGCGTAAAAGGGCTTGACGATGTAATCATCACCACCACTGCCAAACGCCATGACCTTGTCGGTATCTGCGCTCTTGGCAGTTAAAAACAGAATAGGCAATGACGACACAGCGCGAATCTCGGATGCAGCATTGACGCCGTTCAATTTGGGCATCATGATGTCCATGATCACCAAAGAAAGAGAGGGGTCGGACTTCACAAGCTCGACCGCCTGTTCACCGTTCTCCGCCTCAATGACCGCATAGCCGTCCTTCTCCAGAACGATCTTGAGCAATCCGCGGATATCGGGTTCGTCATCCACCACCAATATTTTATATTGCTCGGGCATAATTTTGCCTCCTTTATATCATCTTGTGTGCTTATTATACCATAAATCTTCTTAAAAGCAAAGCATTTTTTTGGGTTCTTAATAATTTTTTATACTTTTTGAACTTTTTTCAAAAAAGGTATTGCTTTTTGAAAAAAGGTGTGATATAATACTTTCGCTTCGGAGGCATAGCTCAGCTGGTTAGAGTGCTTGCTTGACATGCAAGAGGTCACTGGTTCGATTCCAGTTGTCTCCACCAAAAAACGAACAAGGGAGTTCACAGAACTCCCTTGTTCGTTTTTTGCTTAAAGCTCACCGAATCAGAACCACACCGCCACGCGCCATGCGCGTTGCGGTTGATTTGCGCAAGACACCCGCCACCCTCGGTTGCGCTTTGGCGCAAATTTTGGTTGGGATTCCGGTTGTCAAAAATTAAGATATTAAGTTTTCCCCTTTTCCTTGACACACAGCATATCCTTTGTTATAATACCCAAGACATATTTCGACAAAACGGGAGGTCACTATGCTCTGGGGCTCTTACGGCTTAGTACATATCATCACGCTTCTGCTTTCCGCTGCCATCATCGTTGGCTTATACTTTATTTTAAGGAAATGCTCCGATAGGATCAAGACCGTTGTGTTATTTATCCTCTCGTTCAGCGGCATCTCCGCAATCATCTTCAATCTGGTCACCTGGGGCTCGCCCATTGAGTATCTTCCCTTTCATATGTGCTCGATCACGGCAATGCTGCTGCCATTTGCGGTGCTGACACGAAATAAGATTATCAACAATTTACTGTTGCTTTGGTGTCTGGGTGCGCTGATCGCACTGGTGCTCAATCAGGCACAAGCAAACTACGAGATCTTCTCCTGGACTTTCGTTTTCTACTACTTCCCGCACACCTTGGAGGTCGGTATTCCGATCCTTATGTTCGCGCTGGGGCTGGTCAAAAAGGAGGTCAAATACATCGGTTCGACCCTCGTGCTGACCCTGTTCCTTTATACTGTAGTGCACCTGCTCAACGTATTGCTTAACAACTACGCGCAGGCAAATAACATCGTAGACTGGGCGGGCAACGTAGTCAAGCTCAATTATATGTACTCGGTAGACCCCACCAACCCCGTATTGCAGATCATGTACAACCTCGTGCCGCACCCTTACTGGTATATGCTGGTTGCTACGCCCTTCATTCTGCTCTACCTTGCAGTGGTGTATCTGCCTGAGATCATCAAGATGATCAAGAAAAAGAAAAATGCATAATCACGAACAATACCGAACGCCGCGTGTGTTCGGTATTTTTCTCTTGATTATTTGAAACAAACGTGCTATAATGTGAAATGTAATATTATGCGATTGAGGACAGACATGAAACTTATTTGGCATTATTTGCGAAAATACAAGAAGGAATGCGTCATAGCCCCCCTGTTCAAACTGCTGGAGGCTTGCTTTGACCTGTGCGTGCCCTTGGTGGTGGCAGCCATCGTGGACGTAGGCATTGATACAGGTGATACGGGCTACGTTTGGCGCTTGTTCGGGCTTTTGTTGCTGCTTGCCGCGGTGGGACTTTCCTGTACTTTGGTGGCACAGTACTTTGCTGCCCGTGCAGCGGTAGGCAGTGCCGCTAAGCTGCGGCATGACCTGTTTGCACACCTGCAGGGCTTTTCACACGAGCAGACCGATAAAATGGGCACAGCTGCCATGATCACTCGCATGACAAGCGATATAAATCAAATCCAGACCGGCATCAACCTGACACTGCGTTTGCTTCTGCGCTCCCCTGTCATCGTATTCGGTGCCATGATCATGGCGTTCGCTGTTAAACCGAGCCTTGCGTGGATCTTTGCTGCAGTCATTCCCCTCTTATCGGTGGTTGTATTTACCATCATTCTGGCAGGTATTCCGCTTTACCAAAGAGTACAGACACGGCTGGACGCAGTCACGGGCAAGACCCGCGAGACACTGCGCGGCGTGCGCGTAGTGCGCGCGTTTTCCTTGCAGCAGCGCGAGATCACTGAGTTTTCAGAGGTCAACCGCGCACAGACCGCGCTGCAGAATTTTACGGGGCGCATTACCGCCATGATGAATCCACTGACCTTCATTTTGGTCAACGGCGGCATTGTGGCACTTGTATGGTTTGGCTCTCGTCAATTTGGGCTGCCCGAGGGCACAAGCCGCGGTGAGCTGATTGCGCTGGTCAGCTATATGTCGCAGATCTTAATTGAGCTTGTCAAGCTTGCCAATACCATCATCACCATCACAAAGGCAGTTGCCTGCGGCGGACGCATACAGGCTGTTTTGGACGTACGGGCAGGTATGCCACATGGCGAGCCTGCGCCCGACAAAGCAAACGGCAGCAGCGTTTGCTTTGAGAACGTGACGCTGACCTATTGCGGTGCGGGTGCTCCTTCACTGCAAAATATCAGTTTTTCGGTATCTCCCGGCATGACTGTGGGTATTATCGGCGGTACGGGCTCGGGGAAATCCTCTCTGATCAACCTGATCCCTCGCTTTTACGACGCAACCGAGGGACACGTATTTGTAAACGGCAAAGACGTCAGATCGTTCGATCCCGTCACCTTGCGTGACACGGTGGTCACCGTGCCGCAAAAAGCGGTGCTTGTCAGCGGTACGATCCGCTCCAACCTGCTTTGGGGAAACGAAAACGCCACCGACGAGCAGCTTTGGGCAGCTCTTGAAACTGCACAGGCAAAAGACTTTGTGACAGGAAAGCCCGAGGGACTGGATGCCCCGGTCACGCAGAACGGCTCGAACTTTTCCGGCGGTCAGCGACAGAGACTGACTGTGGCGCGCGCACTGGTTGCCGCCTCGCCCGTGCTGATCCTGGACGACAGCGCAAGTGCCTTGGACTTTGCCACCGACGCAGCATTGCGCCGTGCGCTCAAATCACTGCCGCACAAGCCCACGACCTTTATCGTTTCCCAGCGCACCGCGTCCATTGCACACGCCGATCTCATCCTTGTGTTGGAGGACGGTGCCTTAGTCGGACAGGGTACACACGATTCCCTGCTTGCTACCTGCGAGGTCTACCGCGAGATCTATGATTCTCAGTTCAAAGGAGGACAGGGCGCATGAAAACAAAAACCATCCTCCGCGTACTCAAATACTTAAAGCATTACCGCCTGCTGCTCTTATTCTCGTTGATCTTTGCCTCCGTTTCGGTGGTGCTTACCTTGTGTATTCCCGTACTGACGGGTGACGCAATCGACCTGCTTGCCGGTGAGCAGACATTTGCCGAGCGCGGCGTGTTCTCTCTGCTTTGTAAAGCCGTACAGCCTTTCGGTATCAGCGCAGAGCAACTGAACACCATTCCCGCAATTCTCATTCTCATATGCATCGCCATGGGCGTGACCGCGCTCCTGCAATGGCTGATGAATGTGTGCAACAACCGAATTGCGTTCGGTATTGTACGCAGACTGCGACAGGACGCCTTTGAGCGCGTGCAGGTGTTGCCGCTTTCTTACTTGGATACCAAGCCTGTGGGCGACACGCTCAGCCGCATCATCTCGGACGCAGATGCCGTGACCGACGGTTTACTGCTTGGCTTTTCCCAATTCTTCACAGGGCTTCTGACCATTCTCGGTACCTTGCTGATCATGTTCACCGTACACCCCGGTATTGCACTTGTGGTGGTGCTGGTCACACCGCTTTCCCTGTTCGTAGCAACATTCATCACCAAAAAAACGCATATCTACTTCCAAAATCAATCCCAAACGCGTGCCGAGCAGACCGCTTTGGTGGACGAAATGCTTGGCAACCACAAGCTTGTCACTGCATTTAACCGCGGCGACGAGGCACTTGCCGATTTTGATGGGGTCAACACGCGCCTTGCGGCGATCTCGCAAAAGGCGACCTTCTTCTCTTCCCTGACCAACCCCTCCACCCGTTTTGTCAACAATCTCGTTTACGCGGGCGTAGTGCTGGTGGGTGCACTGATGGCCATCGCCACGGGCGGTGCGGCACTCAGCATCGGTCAGCTTTCCTGCTTTTTGTCCTATGCCAACCAATACACCAAGCCCTTCAATGAGATCTCAGGCGTAATCACCGAGCTGCAGAACGCACTGACCTGTGCTGCAAGGCTGTTTGAGCTGATCGATACACAGCCCGAACCCCCCGACGCGCCCGACGCGTTGGTGCTGGAAGATGCACGCGGCGAGGTGGCATTTGACCGCATCAGCTTCTCCTACACCCCCGACCGCCCCCTGATCCAAGACCTTTCCCTGGATATCAAGGAGGGGCAACGCGTTGCCATCGTGGGACCCACGGGCTGCGGCAAAACTACGTTGATCAACCTGCTCATGCGCTTTTACGACACCACCGAGGGTGATATCAAGGTGGACGGCACGCCCACGCACGGGATTACACGTAACAGTCTGCGCAAAAACATTGGCATGGTGCTGCAGGATACTCACTTGGCACACGATACCGTACGCGCAAACATTGCACTTGGTCACTCTGATGCGACCGATGAGCAGATCATAGCCGCCGCCAAGGCATGCCATGCTCATTCCTTCATCCGACGTTTACCCAACGGCTACGACACAATCATTGGCGGCGATAACGACACACTCTCACAGGGTCAACGCCAGCTGCTCTGCATCGCGCGCGTCATGCTCTGCCTGCCGCCCATGCTGATCTTAGATGAGGCAACCTCGTCGATAGACACGCGTACCGAGCAAAAGATCCAAAGCGCATTTGCACAAATGATGCAGGGACGCACCTCATTTATCGTGGCGCACCGCCTTTCCACCATCAAGCAATGCGATCTGATCTTAGTCATGCAGGACGGCGACATCGTCGAGCGCGGCACGCACGATACCCTGCTTGAACAAAACGGCTTGTATGCCAAGCTATATTACAGCCAGTTTGAAGAATAATGACGAAATAACCCGACGGAAAGTGTATTGTTCTTATCGGAGAAATAAAATAAGGGTATGGGCTTAGCCCAAAGCATTTGTATTACAAATGCGAAACTGGCAATAAAAACAGAAGAGAGGATAATGCGGAAGCCAAATTCCGCAAAGCCCTCTCTTTTCTGTTTTCTATAAGTGATATTCTTTGCCAAGGCAAAGAGTGATATTATTGCTATCGCAATAGTGATATTGAAGCCTACGGCTTCAGTGATATTCTATTCGCCCCAAAACTTGCGCAGCGAATATCACTTGGACGAAGTCCAAATATCACTGCATCGCAATATCACTCGCCGCAGGCGAATAGAACCGGCGTGTTCTCCGTTAAGGATAACACGCCAAGCCCGTCGGGTTATTTTTTACTTATGTATTTCACTCGCAATCCGCCCGATTGCTGCAGACATACCGCCCTCGCCCGAGACGGTCACGTGGGCGTACTTTGCATAGAGTGCAGTGCGCTCGTCATAAAGGTCGCGCAGGGTATAGCCGGCGGGCATGACCACACCGCGGTGGGCGTAGTCGCCAAGGCGCGCTGCCATTTCCTCATACGAAATATGGATATACACGATCTTGCCGAGGTTTGCAAGATGGCGCATGGCAGCCTCACTATATACCGCGCTGCCGCCCGTGGCGATCACGGCATCGTGCGCGTCAAGAGCGCAATTGACCTCGGCTTCAAGGGCAAGAAACGCGTCGTTTCCTTGCTCGGCAATCAGCTCGTGCAACAGCTTGCCGTGCTTTTTTTGGATAAGTAGGTCGGAATCGATAAACTCCAAACCAAATTTTTTTGCAAGCAGCACGCCCAGCGTACTCTTTCCGCACGAGGGCATGCCTATCAGAATGATGGACATAGGGAACTCCTTGAAGATTCGTACGGCGATTCTTTAGTCGCCCTACACAAACCGGTATTTGGTGCGGGCGATCGCAGGTCGCCCCTATAGGGTGTGAGAGATCATAAGCTACAGCCACGCAGGCGGCTCGTCGGGAATGGGCGGGAACTCGTTTGCGGGATCTGCCCATGTACCGCTCATAGGTGCACTACTCTGCTGCGGACGCGGCATATCTGCAAATACAAAGGTGGTCTTGCCGTCCTTCATCTTAAGCTTTGCGGAAAAGCTCTTGCCCGATTTTTGCGATACAAAGCCGTCCAGCACATCGGTCTCTCCCCTCTCGATCAGCTGCTTGGCAAGCGAAATCGAAATGGGTCTTCCGCAGATATAAGTTCTGATCTGAAAGGGGCAGCCCTCCTTATATCCCGCGCACACGTAGCCATATTTGCCGCGAAAGATATCTTTTCCACATATGGGGCAAGTACCGATGTGGTCCCCAAACATACCGATGTCATTGTCGGTGCCCAACCCCTCTTTTTGCGCTTTGAAGATCGCACCGATCTCGCGCTCGGCAAGTGCGACCGCATCGGCTGTGGTCGCCTGTCCGCGAAACACCTGCTTGAGTGCCTTACCCATCTCGCAGGTCTTGTATTTATCCATACCGATACCCATGCGGTCAAGCGATTCCACCAAATAAATACCGCCGGGCAGGATGGTGTAAACGTCCTTTTTGAGCTGAATATAACCCGAATTGCGTGCGTTGTCGATAATGCCTGTACGCGTTGCTTCGGTGCCCAGCTCCACACCCTCGAGCATCGCCTTATACTCGGCAACATCATTGGCACCCACGCTGTCCGCCATCTGCGCTGCCTGCTCGTCATCGGCAGCCTTTTCCTCGCGGAAGGGATTTTTGAGATATCCCAGCAACGTTTCGGTGGTATAATGCTTGGGCGGCGTGGTCTCCTTTTCGGTAGGCTTGAATACGTGGTTGACCTTATCGCCTTTCTCTAATCGCGGCAGTACCTTATCTTTTGCACCGCCATCGTCGTATTTCATCCAGCCGGACTCTAAAATCACTGTGCCCTTGAGCGAAAATTCTTCAAAATCTCCCACCTTGACCGTGATCTCAGTGCGCTCAGCAAGGCAATCCTTAGCGCAAAACACCGCCACAAAACGGCGGAACACCGTGGAATACACCTGATTCTCCGCTTCGCTCAGTCTGCCCTTTTCGGGGATCTTATAGGTGGGCGTGATAGCCGAGTGTGACTCGATCTTGGAGTCGTCAAATATCTTTTTACTGTCCTTAAAGGTCACGGGATAGCCAAGCTTGGCAATACCCGCAAGGATCTTTTTGACTTTGTCCTTCTCGGCGGTCGCCATATATTCCGAGTTGGTTCTGGGATAGGTCAGATATCCCTGCTCATACAGCCTTTGCACGATCTCAAGGCTGTCCTTCATGGGCATTTTGTATTTTTTTGCAAGCGTACTCTGCAGCTTGGAGAGCGAATACAGCTTGCCGGGCATGATGGTGTCCTTTTTGCGCTTAACGCTTGTCACCACCGCCTCAGCTTGGTTGTAAACTTGGCAAAGTTGCTCCGCCTTGTAATATTCTTCAGGCTTGAATTTCGTCTTTCCCACAAGCTCGACTGCCTCGCCGTTTGTTTTCTCCTTGCTTGCGATAACGCAATATTTGCCCGGCACAAAGTTCTTGATCGCCATATCACGCTCGTAGATAGCGCGCACAATAGGTACGATAACGCGCCCAACACGCATCAACGAGCCGCATTTGAGCGTGGCGTAGCGAGTCAGATTGACACCGTACAGCCAGTCAATATACGTGCGTGCAAAGCCTTCCCCCGCAAGATTATCATATCCTGTGGCGTCCTTCAAGTCTGCCAGCGCAGCAATGACCGTCTCGGGGGTCTGATCGGGCAGCCAAAGACGCTTTTGCGCTTTGGACTCGGTCATAGCGTGTTGAATGCACAAACGAATGATGATCTCTCCCTCGCGGTCTGCGTCGCCCGCGTTGACCACGGTGTCCACGTCGGGGCGGTTGCACAGCGCGCGAATGGTCTCGAATTGCTTGACCACGCCGCTGTCGATTTGCTTATTACTTCCCTTGCGCAGCTCAAAATGAAACTGCCCCGGAAAGCAAGGCAGGTTGTCCATGCTCCAGCGTCCGTCGGGAGAGGGGTTATAATACTCTACGTCGGCAAGTGAGAACAAATGACCGAACGCCCAGGACACCAAATAGCCATTGCCTTCCAGATATCCGTCGCGGCGCGCCATGCGCACGTTGCCCGGAATCTGCTCAATGGCAGCGGCAATATTTCTGCCCAGACTTGGCTTTTCGGCAAGAATTAAGATCATTCCGTTCTCTCCTTTGCTTGATTTTATCTTCGGCTTGAAAAAAATTCAGTTAAGAGCGCAGCACATTCCTGCTCCATCACGCCACCCTCAAAAACAGGCATATAATAAAGCGGATATTTCTGAATACGCATCATACTGCCGCACGCCCCCCCGCGCGCGTCGAATGCACCGAACACCACACGGTCAACTCTTGCATTGACTAAAGCGCCCGCGCACATGGGACAGGGCTCCAGCGTGACATACAAAGTGCAGTCGCTCAGGCGGTTTGTGCCAAGAGCGGCACAGGCGCGACGAATGGCAAGAACCTCGGCGTGCGCGGTAGCGTCGGGCAAGAGCTCGCGCTCGTTGTGCGCACTTGCAATTACCTGCTCGTCCTTGACCACCAAAGCCCCCACGGGCACCTCTCCGAGTGCCGCTCCCTGCTTTGCGAGCTCAAGCGCACACATCATATAGTTCATATCGTTCATATAAGATTCTCCATTAACAAATTGAGCAGCGCCATCAAAAAGCTCAGGCTGAGAAAGACAATGATGGAGGGCGAGAAGAATTTTTGTGCGGCAACACCGGGAGACAACTCACGGGGCTGTTCGGGCAGATCAATACGACCGAACATACCCTCATCACTTTCGGGAACTTTTTTCTCACGCTTGACTATGCACAGCAGCACGGCAATGCACACAATGCCCGCTCCAATGATGGCAAGATTGGTGCACAGCACAATGCGGCCGGCAGTCATTTCGTTATCCACACGTGCAAACACGATCATTTGCACGAACGACAGCAGATTATTGAGCATATGCACAAAGGTGGAGGGCCAGATCGAGCGACTCTCGGCATACAGGAGTCCCATAAGGATGCCCGCCACAAAGGTATACAAAAACTGCGCAATATTTTGGTGCATGGCAGCAAACAGCAGCGCACTGCCTATCACAGCAATGCCCTTGCCGTACCGGAGCAGGTTGCCCAGCACCAACCCGCGGAACAGAAATTCCTCACAGAATGCGGGAACGATGACGATCATGACAAACACCAGTACCACCATATATCCCTTTTCAGGACTGACCATATCAAGGATCATATCAGTGCTTGCGCTCTCACCCGAAAAGGGTGCTACCAACAAAGAGTTGATCTGCCCCGCAGCGAGGATCATAGCGACCGATGCGATCGCCATGAGCGCAAAGCGGCGCGGGAAACGCACCTCAAAGCGGATCGGCTCGCCCTGTTTTTTGCCGGAGATCAGCATAAAAAAGGGCACGGGGAGCATAAACGACAACACATAAAAGAGATTATACAAACTCCAATACAGAATATCTGCGGCTTTTTCGATCAAAAGAGCCTCGAATATCAGTTGACCAAACGCAAGCATGGTCATCAGCCCCTGAAGCAGTACCAGCATCAAAAGCACGGCAAAGCCAAGGCGCAAGGTTAAGCTTTTATATTCCTTATCGTACATTCGTCTCTCCCCTTTCACACAAAATTCCATGATATATTATACCACCAAAACCGGGGCGTGTCAAGGCGTTGGAGAAAACGTTAAAGCGTGGATATGAAATCCGAACGTGCACCAAAGCTTCGGTCGCCTATGCGGGCGATCAATGATCGCCCCTACATTTGACCGGGTTGGGAGTTCGCGTAAAAAAATCTCGACGAAACAGTTGTAGGGGCGATCAGCGATCGCCCGTATTTCATCTCAACTAATGTCAAAAAGGAAACGGCTTACGCCGTTTCCCTTTTCTGTTTGCTATGTATTTTAGACAATACCCTGTGCCAGCATTGCATCTGCAACCTTTTCAAAGCCCGCGATGTTTGCACCTGCAACCAGATCGCCCTCCATGCCGTACTTCTTGGCAGCGGCTACGGAGTTGTTGAAGATATCCGACATGATCTGATGCAGCTTTGCATCGACCTCCTCTGCTGTCCAGGAATAACGCATAGAGTTCTGGCTCATTTCCAGACCCGAAACTGCTACGCCGCCTGCATTGACTGCCTTGGAGGGAGCGACGACCACACCGTTCTCCTTAAGGTATTCACACGCCTCTGCGGTGGTGGGCATATTGGAGACCTCTACGTAGTACTTGACGCCGTTTGCAACGATGTCCTTTGCGTTATCCAGGTTGACCTCGTTCTGGGTTGCGCAAGGCATGACAACGTCAACCTTCTGCTCCCAAGGACGCTTTCCTGCAAAGAACTGTACGCCAAACTTATCAGCATAATCCTGTACCTTATCTCTGCCCGAAGCACGCATTTCCAGCATATAGTTGATCTTTTCCTCGGTGCAAATACCGTCGGGATCGTATACATAGCCGTCGGGACCCGAAATAGTGACTACCTTACCGCCAAGCTCGGTGACCTTCTTAACGGTACCCCAAGCCACGTTACCAAAGCCGGATACAGCAAAGGTCTTGCCCTCGATATCCTCGCCCAGATACTTGAGCATTTCCACAGTGTAGTAGACTGCGCCAAAGCCGGTTGCCTCGGGACGAATGAGAGAGCCACCGTATGCGCGACCCTTGCCTGTCAGCACGCCCTCGTAACGGTTGACCAGTCTCTTGTACTGACCGTACATATAGCCAACCTCACGTGCACCTACACCGATGTCACCTGCGGGGACGTCGGTATCGGGACCAACGTGACGGAACAGCTCGGACATAAAGCTTTGGCAGAATGCCATGATCTCACGGTCAGACTTGCCTCTGGGGTCAAAGTCGGAGCCGCCCTTGCCGCCGCCCATGGGAAGACCGGTCAGCGAGTTCTTGAAGGTCTGCTCAAAGCCCAAGAATTTAATGATGGAAAGGTTTACGGAAGGATGGAAGCGCAGACCGCCCTTATACGGACCGATGGCACCGTTAAACTGCACGCGGTAACCCGTATTGACCTGTGCCTGACCCTTGTCGTCCACCCACGGTACACGGAACATGATCACGCGCTCCGGAATGGTCATGCGCTCAAGCAGTGCTTCTCTGCGGTATTTTGCCTCGTTTGCCTCAACTACGGGGCGCAGAGAGTCAAGCACTTCCTTGACAGTCTGATGGAACTCAGGCTCACCGGGATTTTGAGCAACTACTTTGTCAATAATCTCATCAACGTAAGACATAATAAAATCTCCTTTACAGATAGGTTTTGACTGAAATCAATATGGAAACATTATACACCAGGCGCGCGTATAATGCAATAGTTTTTTGCAACTTTTTTTCTTTTTCTTGCAATTTTTCGTTCGTTTTTCTGTATTTATGCCCTGCACAACCGTTTTGGCGACAATATTCTCTTCCGGCATTGCATCTTCAAGAATCAAATGCGGATTTGCTTATCAAAACGGCGCATGATCCATGCACCCAAAAGTCCGACGGCACAGCCGCCGATCACACCACTGATCACCAACACAAAGAAATACCACGCAATCGAAGTCGTCCGCATCAACACAGCAGAACAGATAACCTGACCGAGATTATGTGCCACAGCACCCGCCACACTCACACCCGTTGGGGAAAATACGTTTGCCTTCTTGAGCAACCACATAACCAACAAAGACAGCGCAGCACCACATATGCTGTACGGTACCGCTGCAGCATTAAACAAAGCCCCTGCGAGCATAATACGCACAAGACTGACTGCCGCAGCATCAATCACACCGATACGGTAAAGCACGAACAGAGAAACGATATTGGCAAGTCCTATCTTGACACCGGGCACACCGAAATCAATAGGCAGCAGAATTTCCACAAAAGAAAAGCCAAAAGCCAACGCAGCAAATAAGCCGTCATACGCCACGCGTCGCACACGTTTGCTTGTCTGATCGCGCATACCTCTTTCCCCTTTCGTGATTTTTCATACAGTACATATTGTAGCACATTCATGCCAATTCTGTCAAGACCGGCGGAGAGTGATATTGCCTTTCGGCAGTGGTATTCTATACTCACGTGCAGGCGATCTTACGATCGTCGAACTGCTTTCGAGGAGCAACTTTCACCGCAAGGGAGATGCGGGACTTAAATTGAGTTAACAAAAATCGCGTAGAACAAGGCGCACCGGAGAAAGTAAAGCGAAGACGATCTTGCGATCGTCGAGCTGCTTTCGAGGAGCAACTTTCACCGCAACGGAGAAGCGGGACTTAAATTGAGTTAACAAAAATCGCGTAGAACAAGGCGCACCGGAGAAAGTAAAGCGAAGACGATCTTACGATCGTCGAGCTGCTTTCGAGGAGCAACGATGTTATACGCGATTTTTGTAACTCAAAAAAGTCCCGCCGAGCCGTGTGACCCACGTTTTTGAACCCTGCCTTCCAGGGCGGTGCCCTCCTCCGCCGCTTTACTGCTCCCAACGTCCGTACAAGCACGGGACAAGTCAACCGAAAACTCTTACACGGGAGGTCTGCAAACCACTTTGGCTCAGGCTCCTTTAATCATCTTGTAGGTCCCAATCATGGCGTCATCACGCACACGGCAGGATGATTATGCATTATGTGGGATCTTACTGATCCAGATCGATCTCCTCAGAGAACATATCGTCAAAAATATCGGCGACCTTGTCGAACTCTGCGTCATCGTCCAACGTTACCAACATCTCCTCACCATCCTCATCCACCTCAGTCTTGAGAATGACGTACTCATAAAAGCCCTGCTCCTCACCCTGCTGGTCAGCGGGGATCATTGCGTGATAGGTAACGCCTTCTACTTCAACGGTGCCGATCAGCTCAAATTCGATCTCGTTGCCATCCTCATCGGTCAGCGTAAAAAATTCTCTTTCGTTTTCCATGTTATATACCTCGTTTATGTCATGATATGCACGGATGCGTGAAATTTTGCATCCTCTGTTTATATTGTACCCGATTTTTTGTAATTTGTCAACCGTTTTGCTCAAAATCCAACACATCGGACAGAACGGTGTTGGATACCAAAAAGCCCTTGGTAGTAAAGCGGCAGCTCCGTACATCGTCTGTCAAAAAGCCCGCGCGGATGTAGGGCGCGATCCGTGTGCCGTATACGACATCAAAATCGATACCAAAGCGGGACGCAAACGCCGCCTTGTCAATTCCCTTTTCCAACCGCAACGCAAGCATGACGTACTCGTCCCGTACGCCGACCTCAGATGCAGTATCATATTCACTTGCAATGGGGGTTCCGCCCATATAGGCGCGGATATCAGCAAACGCAAACCGCTTGCCTCCCACAAAGGAGTGCGCCGCCGCCCCCAGCCCGAGATACTCACCATATTCCCAGTATTTCAAATTGTGGCGCGATTCATACCCGACCTTAGCAAAATTACTGATCTCGTAGCGCAAAAGCCCATGCGCGGCAAGAATCCCCACGCAATCCTCATACATATCCGCCACCGTATCCTCGTCGGGCAAATCCAATACATCACGCATTTTAAAAAATGGCGTTCCCTGTTCGATTTTCAGTGCGTAAGCGGACACGTGCCGAACGCCAAGCGCACAAATGCCGCGCACCGATTCGGCAAAGCTCTCACGCGTCTGCCCCGGAATACCGTACATCAGATCCGCGCTGATATTCTCAAAGCCTGCCGCACGTGCCATCTCAACCGTTGCACAGAAGTCTGCAGCAGTATGCGCACGACCGAGCAATTTCAGCTCCTGGTCGTGCAAGCTCTGCGCACCGATGCTCAGGCGGTTAAAGCCCGCCTGCCGCATGGCGGCAAAATATGCCGCGTCCGCCGTGGCGGGATTGCACTCTGCAGTGATCTCAGCATCAGTGGTGACGTGATAATGCGTCTTAACCTCGTTCAAAAGCCCACAAAGCAGCTCTTTTGGCAAAACTGTAGGCGTACCGCCGCCGAAATAGATCGTATCCACTGCATAATCGGCAAGCTCAGCTGCCTTGTCCCTGATCTGTAAACGCAGCGTTTCACAGTAGGTGCGCATATCAATTTCCCCCATTTTGGGAAAAGAGCAAAAGTCACAGTAGTGACATTTGCTCTTGCAAAACGGTATATGCAAATAAATTCCCAGTTTTCTCATGGTATCAGTCGTCGTCTCCCAGCTTGAGCACAGCCATAAACGCCTCGGGCGAGATCTGCACAGATCCCAGCTGACGCATTCTCTTCTTGCCCTCCTTTTGCTTTTCCAACAGCTTCTTTTTACGCGTGATGTCACCGCCATAACACTTGGCAAGCACATCCTTGCGCATTGCCTTGACCGTTTCGCGCGCGATGATCTTGGATCCGATGGCTGCCTGGATCGGGATCTCAAACAGCTGGCGCGGGATGTTCTCCTTAAGTCGTTCGGCGATCTTGCGTGCTCTGGGGTAAGCCTTTTCCTCGTGCACGATAAAGGAAAGCGCGTCCACCTGCTCACCGTTGAGCAAAAAGTCCAGCTTGCACAGCTTGCCGGGCACGTAGCCCGCCAGCTCATAGTCCAAAGAGGCATAACCGCGCGAACGCGATTTGAGTGCGTCAAAGAAATCGTAAATGATCTCGTTGAGTGGCAACTCGTAGTGCAACTCGACTCTGTCTTGGTCCACGTACTTCATATCAATAAACGTACCGCGTCTGTCCTGGCACAAATCCATCAAGTTACCCACGTACTCGGTGGGTGTCATTATATTCGCTTTGACAATGGGCTCACGCGCTTCGGCGATCTCATCGGGGGAAGGATAGTTGGACGGGTTATCGATACGCACACGCGTGCCATCCTTGAGCGTAAGCTCATAGATAACGCTGGGCGCGGTGGTGATCAGATCCAGGTTAAACTCTCTTTCCAGTCGCTCCTCAATGATCTCCATGTGCAAAAGCCCCAAAAATCCGCAACGGAAGCCAAAGCCCAACGCAATAGAGGTCTCAGGCTCGAATTCCAGCGCGGCATCGTTCAAACGCAGCTTTTCAAGCGACTCACGCAGATCCTGATATCTCGCACCGTCCGCAGGATAAATACCCGCAAATACCATAGGCTGTGCAGCCTTAAAGCCGGGCAACGGCTCTGCAGCCGGATTTGCTGTCAGCGTAACCGTATCGCCCACTCTCGTGTCGCCCACCGACTTGATCGATGCAGTCAGATATCCAACCTCTCCCGCACGCAGCTGCTCGCACTTGCAAAGACCAAAGGGCTCCATGGTGCCTACCTCGACCACATCAAATTCCTTGCCATTGCTCATCATGCGAATACGGTCGCCCGCCTTGACGCTGCCATCCTTGATGCGCAGATTGACCACCACGCCCAGGTAGCTGTCGTAATACGAGTCAAAGATCAGTGCCTTAAGCGGAGCTGATTCGTCACCCTCGGGTGCGGGGATCTGCTCTGCCACAGCCTCCAAAACCTGCTCGATGTTCAAACCCGTCTTTGCGGATACAGCGGGACAGCCCTCTGCAGGGATACCGATGATATCCTCGATCTCCTCCACGCAACGCTCGATGTTGGCACTGGGCAGATCTATCTTGTTGATGATCGGCACGATCTCAAGCCCCGCATCTACTGCAAGGTATGCGTTTGCAAGCGTTTGCGCCTCAATGCCCTGTGTGGCGTCCACGATCAGAAGCGCTCCCTCGCAGGCATTGAGCGAGCGGGACACCTCATAGTTAAAGTCTACGTGCCCGGGGGTATCGATCAGATTATATACGTAAGTCTGTCCGTCGGGAGCGTCGTATTCCAGCTTGACAGCGCGTGCCTTGATGGTAATGCCGCGCTCACGCTCCAGGTCCATATTGTCCAGCAGCTGCTCTTCCATCTCGCGCTTGGACACGGTGCGGGTAGCTTCCAGAATTCTGTCTGCCAGCGTACTCTTACCGTGGTCAATGTGCGCGATGATCGAGAAATTGCGGATCTTATTCATTCTATCTTTATTTGTCATATTCTTCCTCAAAAAATATCAATAATCATCTTATTATACCCGATTTTTGCGTTTTTCACAAGAGCATTTTGAAAATTTCTTGCACTGTGCACAAAAAATATTTTCAGCCGACAAAATATAGCAATAATATTCCGATGATCACCTAATTTTGTCTTGTTTGTGCGCATTATTTGTCTTATAATACAACTATACAGATATTATTCTCATACCGAAGGAGACAGTATTATGGCAAAGAAAAACGCAGTAGTCATCGGTTTTGGCGGCATGGGTGGCTGGCATTGCCACTTTCAGAGAAGCAACGATGTCGTCAATCTCAAGGGTGTATACGATATCAAGCCCGAAAGAAACAAGGCAGCGGAAGAGATGGGCATTTACGCCTACCCCTCCTTTGAAGCAGTACTTGCCGATCCTCAGGTAGACTTCTTAGTCATCGCAGTACCCAACGATATGCACAAACCCCTCGCCATTGCAGCTATGGAGGCAGGTAAACACGTCATTTCGGAAAAGCCCGTTACACTCAGCTCGGCTGACCTGCAGGAGATGATCGACGCTTCCAATAAATATAACAGACGCTTTACCGTACACCAGAACCGACGTTGGGATGGTGAATTTCTGGTCATGCGCGAGGTGTACCACAGCGGCGACCTTGGTCGCGTGTACTCTATGGAGTCCCGCGTGCACGGCTCACGCGGTATTCCCGGTGACTGGAGAGGTATGAAAAAGCACGGCGGCGGCATGATGCTTGACTGGGGCGTTCACTTGATCGATCAGATCGTCAACATTGTAGATGACCGTAAACTACTGAGCGTGTGGTGCAAGTGCGACCACATTACCAACGATGAGGTAGACGACGGCTTTAAGATGGATATGTTCTATGAGGGTGACCTGACTTGCCACGTGGAGGTAGGCACTTCCAACTTCATCAATATGCCTCGCTTTTATATGTCGGGCAACAACGGTTCTGCCATGATCCCCGATTGGCTGCAGCCCTGCCGCATCGTGTACTGCCACGACTGGTCGGTCAAAGATGCAAAGCCGATCCAGACCGCAGCGGGTCTTACCAAAACGATGGCACCGCGTGACGAAAAATCGATCACCGAGAAGTCGATTCCCCAACCCGCAGCTGACGTGCACGACTTCTACCGCAACTTCGTCAAGGCGATCGACGGCGAGGAGGAACAGATCGTCACCCACGAGCAGATGATGTTTGTCATGAAGATCATGGAAGCAGCGTTTGAGTCCGACAGACTGGGCGTGCCGGTGGAGATCAAGTAAGCCTGTTAATGCTATTCAGTGATATTCTTTGCGTTCGCAAAGAGTGATATTATCGCTTTGCGATAGTGATATTGAAGCCTTAGCCGTGTGGCTAAGGCTTCAGTTATATTCTATTCGCCTACCAAACTCGCGTAGCGAATATCACTTGGGCGCAGCCCAAATATCACTGCCTGCAATATCACTCGCCAAAGGCGAATAGAACTATTTTGTCGCCCTCAGGCGACAAAATTCACGCACACTCCCGCGCCTTCGACATAGAATGATATTGAGAAGCGACATTGCTTCCAAGCCGTATGGCTATTTCATTCTCGGAGGTTTACTATGAACAACTGTCTGTGCAATCTGTTTGAAGATAATTGGGTATGGCTGATCATCCTCGCCATCATTCTCATCTACTGCTGCGGTGGCTGCGGCAACAACTACGGCGGCGGCTGCGGTGGCTGCAGATAAAGCCTATTAATACCCAAACCCCTTGCGTCGCCGCAAGGGGTTTTCTCTTTTATTCAAGCTTTAAGCTATCGCAGTTCAAAAACGCATGTGCGCCGAGCAACGAATCTGTGGGGATCACGCGCGAAGCACCGCAATCGCGGCAGGTAACCAAAATGCCGCCATCCAACACCTGCGCTTCGTATCTTCCCTCTTGCTCATCGGGCAGCACACCATCCGGAAGCGGGGCTTTGGGTGGGCACTTGCAATAGATCTTGCCCTCGGCGTCCAGATCGTTGATCACAAACATAATGATATCAAAGATCTGCGGGTCGGTCAGCGTTTGCTCATCCTCACTCTGCAGTGCGCTCAGATCGTCAATGCCGTTCTCTGCCAGCAGATCCAACAATTCAAGCTCTGTTCTGGCAAGCTCAGCCTTAACCTGATTGGTCTCACCGATGCAACAGATATTGATATCCGAATAGGGACACTGTAAAGAGAACAGATCCTTTCCGAAGAATACGTTTTTATTGACCACAAAGCTGTGCGGAGAGGGACAGAACATACAAGGCACGCTCAGGCGGACCTGCCCTTCATTATTGTACATGATCTTCATTTCGCTCTGTTTGCAGGTGCATTTGAGCTTGATCATTTCTGCGCTGAGTGCAAATATGCCAACCGCGCTCATAACGCCCGCGCCACACGCGGGGCAACGGTACGCAACAGTGGTTTCTTTGGGATTGATAATCATAGCGTTTCCCCTTCCCGATATTTCTCTTGTTATAATATGCCGCAAATGGACAAAATGGCACGGACGTATCCATGCCACTTTGTCTTTATTTTTTTGTTTATACGCTGATATACTTATATGCCTTGGCATTGAAATTGACCGTCAAAGCGTTCTCCTCATACCAGTCAGAAACTGCCACGCCGGTAGCGCCTTCCAGTGCATCACAGTACCAAGCGTCAAAGCCGTCCTTATCGTAGACCAGGATGGAGTAATAAGGGGTCTTTTCTTCCTTATCTTTGCCGTCAACCTTCTTGGTAGTGGTATAGGTCAGTTCTATGACACCGGAGCAATCACCGGGCTTTGCTGTCTCCAGCCACTTATCAGCACCGGTCACCTTCTGGTCCTCCAGGTCGCCGGGCATATAGTCCTCTGCACCGTCGTAAGCGAAAGGAGTCATCTCCTCGTGCAGCTTCTCAACGGTCTCGATCAGGGTGTCCTTGTTCATATTTTCCTTGCCGAGCTTGGAGTATTCTGCATAGAACTTCTCTGCATCTTCCTTGGTTTTAAACATCGCATAGCCAAAGTGCTTTGTGATCTCGGTATTGCGGTATGTCGCCTTTTCGAGCAGGTAAACGGTTACGGTGTAAGTGGTAACCTCGACCTTCTCGGTAGGCGTGTTAGTGGGAGCCTTTGTGGTGGTCTCTTCCTTGGTAGTCTCTTCAGATGCGGGAGCTGCACCGTCGGTGGTAGGCTCCTCAGTGGTAGGCTCCTCAGTAGTAGCACCGGTAGAGGTAGTCTCTTCCTTCTTTACAGTCTCTTCCTTCTTGGTAGTAGAATCGATATAGGTGATATCACCGGGCTTTGCAGCTACGATGTTCTTGTAGTGCTCTTCGCCTTCCTCATGGTCGCATTCACCCTTTTCGCAATCACTTGCATCAACGCCGAAGACCCACTTTCTCAGCTCATCCAAAGCCTCGTTGTAGCTGGTTTTATTCTCGGGATCGTACTGAGGCAAAGTAATATCGGGGTGCTTATAGCCCTCGGTCAAGGTAGCCTTGAACTTGGTCTCCTTGTAAGCATCGGTGTAGGTCTTCTCATAGTACTTTTCGAGAGCCTCTTTTGCCTTATCATCGTTGTTGCCGTTTTCCTCTAAATACTTATCCCAGTTCTTTTCGCGGTAGGATTCCTTTTCTGCCTCGATCAACAGATCGATCACAGCTGCCTTATAAGCTTCCTTATCGGTTGCTTCTGCCAGCTTCTTAGCCTTTTCGAGAATCTCTGCTTTTTCAGCCTCAAACTCAGCGTCGGTCTTGCCCTTATTGCTGACCGAGAAAGCGTACGAGTAGTAATCTGCCATCAGGAACTTGGAGGGGTTGTCCTTGACGAACTCCTCAACTGCAGTATTTGACTTATCCCCAGTGATTTTCAGCTTCTCTTCATCGGTCAGCTGTTCCTCGAACTTGGCAGCAAGGGTGGTCAGCTCCATGCACTTACGAATATCCTGCTCCTTGACACCCGTGCCGTAATTAGCGGCAAGGAAAGCGGAGAAGGTGTTATAGTATATTCTGTAGAACGACTGGTAGGAGTCCTTAAGATCTTCAATGGTATGATCAATATCTTCGTAATCCTTGGGTTCCAGCTCAATACCTTTCTTGACTGCCCACTCGCAGTAGGTCAGCATACGGGTGACGTAATCCTCGGTCTTACCCATGTAGTAATTGAACACGGTCTTGCCCTTGCCTTCCTCGTCGGAACCGGCATACTCCTGGTTCTTCAGAGACTTGGAGGGATCCTTGATACCCATAGCCGAGTAAACGTAAGAGCTTACGTCCATACCGGAGGATGCAAGCTGCGAGTAGAGCTGGCTGTAATACTGATAGTAATTATTGAACTGTGTCGTATAAAAATAGTTCATCATGCTACCGTCAACCTTGAAATTTTCGGTCTCGGTAACCGTTTTTGTGCGCGCAAGCCAACCGCTGTCGTTGAGTACGCCGATCGCACCGATCAGCAAAGCGACTACGACCAGAATGGCAGCAATAGACACAAAGATACCCGCGCCGGATACCTTGTTTTTCTTTGCCTGAACCTTTTTACCTGCACTTGCAGATTCGTTCAAGGCTCTTTCAATTCTGCTTCTGTTTCCTTTTCCCATGTCAGGGTTCACCTCTGTGTAGTATTTTTTGATTATGTTAACGATGAGGGTATAGCACCCCCATCCAAACAGTCACGCACTATTATAGCGCATTTATGGCGTGCAAATATAATCGATTTGTAAACAAATACTTAATTTTTCTGTTTTTTCGCAGTTTTTTTCCAAAACATCCATCAAACGTGCATAATCACGGGCAAAATCATGGGTCTGCGCTTGGTCTGTTGATAAATAAATTTTCCAAGATCGTCCTTGACACGGTTTTTAATCTGGTAGAAATCCGCATCTCTGCCCGAAAGGCTCTTATCCATCGCCTGTGCCGCAACCGTGCGCATCTGCTCCATCAGATCCTCCGACTCACGCACGTACACAAATCCGCGCGAAACGATATCGGGTCCCGACAGCACGTATCTTGCGTGCATATCCACCGTGGCGACTACCACGATCAGTCCGTCCTGCGACAGGTGCTTGCGGTCTCGCAGTACGATATTACCTACGTCCCCCACGCCCGAGCCGTCCACCAACACCTTACCCGAGGGCACGGTGCCCGCAAACTTGGCACTGTCCGCAGAGAGCTCCAGCACCTTTCCAATATCTGAAATAAAAATGTGATCGGCAGGCACACCCATGCTTCTTGCCAACTCGGCATTGGCAGCCAAATGCTTGTATTCGCCGTGAACGGGCATATAGTAGGTGGGCTTGGTCAAAGCCTGCATCAGCTTGATCTCCTCCTGGCAGGCGTGTCCCGAAACGTGTACTTCCACAACAGAGTCGTGCAGCACCTTAACTCCCATTTTGGATATCTCGTTGACAATGCGATTGATCAGACTTTCATTGCCCGGTATGGCACTTGCGGACAGAACGACCAGATCCTGCGGACCAAGCGTGACCTGATTGTGCTCGCCGAACGCCATACGGTAAAGTGCCGACATAGGCTCACCCTGGCTGCCCGTCGTGACCAGTGTCAGCTGCTCAGGCTTATAGCGCTTGATATCTGCCAGTTCAATGATCACGCCATCCGGCACGTTCATATACCCCAGCTCTCTTGCTGCACTCACGATATTGAGCATACTGCGCCCCGTGATGGCAACCTTTCTGCCGTGGCGTACGCTGGTATCGATGATCTGTTGTACGCGGTGCACGTTTGACGAGAAAGTGGCGATCACGATCCTCTTACTCTGATTGACCGAGAAGATATACTCCAGCGACTCACCCACTTTTTTTTCGGATGGCGTATAACCGGGTCGCTCTGCATTGGTAGATTCGCACATGAGCAGCAGCACGCCCTGTTTGCCAAGCTCACCAAAACGGGTCAGGTTCATGACCTCGCCCTCAATTGGAGTCAGGTCAAGCTTAAAGTCACCCGAATGCACCACAAGACCGACGGGGGTGCTGATGGCAAGCGCGCAGGCGTCTGCGATCGAGTGGTTGACGCGGATAAACTCAACACCAAAATGCTTACCCACGACAATGCTGTCCCCTGCCTGTACACAGCGCAGATCCGCTTGCCAAGGCAGCTTGAACTCTTCCAGTTTATTTTTCAGAATACCCAAAGAGAGATTGGTCCCCCAAACGGGCACATTAAAGGTTCGCAGAAAATACGGTACTGCACCTACATGATCCTCGTGTCCGTGCGTCAGCACAATACCCTTGATCTTATCACGATTGGTCTCCAGGTAAGTCATGTCGGGAATAACCAGATCAATACCCGGCATATCCTCGTCGGGAAAACCGATGCCGCAGTCCACGATCAGGATCTCGTCGTCGCACTCAAACAACGTCATATTCTTACCGACCTCGTTCAGTCCGCCCAAAGGAATCACGCGCAAGCGTGCCTCGGGATCGCGCCGGATCTGTATCTCTTTTTGTGCCTTTTTTGCATTCTCAACAGCTTTTTCTGCCTTTCGTCTGCCGGTACGCACGTGCGTTTTGCGCTCGGCACCCGACTTTTCTGCAGCAGGAGCTGTAATTTCGGGCTGCTTTGCTGCTCGTTCGGACTTGGCAGCGGGCTTGCGCGTCTGCTTTTGCGGTGCAGGTTTCTGCTTAACGGGATCGGATACAGGCTGCTCCTTACTCTTTTGCTTTGATGCCTTGGAAGGAGCTTTTTTCTGCTCCGCTTCAACGTTTGCATAAATCTCCTCAAGAGCCGCGTTGATGATCTTTTCATTGACGCTCTTGCTCTCGCTCTTTTTTCTTGAAGATTGCTTGGCGGGCGTACCGCCTCCTCTGTTGGTTTGTTTTGCCATATATTTTTCCCGTGTGCGCGCGTATCTCCTTTCTTTATTCACAGCTTATCGTGGCGCACAAAAGCCGAGCCCCCTCCCGATCGGTATAACGGCCCCCGACCGGTAACCGGAGCTCACATTCAATTTGTATTTGCGGAAATGAAGTGGAGTCATTTCAAAACGGTCACAAAAGTTATTTTGATTATAACATATCTTTTCGCATTTGTCAACAGGTGCGCAATAGCTTACAATAGCAGACATATTGCAGCAGCGACCCCTCCCCCCGTGACAAATCCGACAAAAAAGATCAACGCTCTCTGCCAAAAACGTTTATTGGCAGGGGATTGCGCGTGCTCCTGCCCCGCGCTTTGTCTGATGATGCGCGCCGCTTCGCTGACCATATCTTTGCCCTGCACAGCGTCGCATTCCCGTTTGAGCACGAAATACGCCTCCTCAAACGGCGATTCCTGTCCGAGCTTTACCACATACATTCTCTTTTGCGCACCTTTTAGCATATAAACCTCCAATGAATTGATACTGATATGATTATTGACAGGTTTTGGAGAGATGTTGCAAATAATATGCAGTTTATACAGGTGCCGGAGATGCATTGGGAGCAAGCTTCATATTTTCTCTCGCAGATTTTCTGCACGTATACACCGCATCGCCTCATATCGACAACTTCCGCGCCACTACGACAAAGCATTCCGGATAATTCCAATTTTTCTAAAATTTCTCCATTTATTTCCATTTCCGTATTGACAAAATCCGCCTTTGGGTTTATAATAAAAGCATCAAAACAGAAATACAATACAAAAGGAGATAAAACATATGAAATCAACCGGTGTCGTACGCAAGGTAGACGAGCTTGGCAGAATCGTACTCCCTATCAGCATCCGCCAGACCATGGATATCAAGGAAAAGGATCCCCTGGAGATCTTTACCGACGAAAACCGCATCATCCTGCAAAAATACCAGCCCTGCTGCGTGTTCTGCAGCAATGCCGACCGCGTGGTATATTTTAACAACAAGCGCATCTGCGAGGATTGCCTTGAAAAGATCAAGACCCAGCTTTAATGCGGAAAGGAACCAAACATGAAGCTTTCTCTAATAAAACAAGCCCTGTGCCAGGGCGAACTCAACGCAAGACTTGCCCAAGTATACGGCTCTGACGCCGTCGCCGCTCAGCAGGCAAGATATGCCAAAGCGTTGGATGAATTTGCAAAACTCTACGGCGCAAACCGCGACGTTTCCCTTTTCTCGGTCTCCGGAAGAAGTGAGCTTTCGGGCAACCACACCGACCACAACCACGGCTGCGTGGTGGCTGCTTCTATCGACCTGGATATCATCGCGGTTGCTTCTGCTAACAATGATAACATCATTCGCGTCAAGAGCGAGGGCTTTGACGAGGACGTGGTGGATATTTCAGCTTACAATGCTCCCGATCCAGCCAACTTTGCAACCTCCGCCTCCATCATTGCAGGCATGAGCGCGCAGTTTGCGGCAAAAGGTCTTTGCACGGGCGGCTTTGACGCTTACACCACCTCTGCCGTACTCAAGGGATCGGGAATTTCCTCCTCGGCTGCGTTTGAGGACATGATCGGCAATATTCTCAACCATCTATATAACAACGGAGACGTAGACAACGTGGAGATCGCCAAGATGTCACAAAAGGCGGAAAACCTGTTCTTCGGCAAGCCCTGCGGGCTGATGGATCAGGTAGCTTGCGCACACGGCGGTATTGTTGCCATCGATTTTGCAGATCCCGCCGCCCCCATTATTCGCGGCGTTCCCTTTGACATTACGGCTGCGGGCTATGCACTGTGCATCGTCAACACTGGCGGCAACCACGCAGACCTGACCGAAGACTACGCATCCATCCCTGCAGAGATGAAGGCAGTCGCTGCGCACTTTGGCAAGCACGTGCTGCGCGAAGTGGACCGTGCCGAGGTAGTGGCTGCCATTTCCACCCTGCGCGAGAAGCTGGGCGACCGCGCGATCCTGCGCGCCATGCACTTCTTTGCGGAAAACGAGCGCGTCATGGCGCAAACCGAAGCACTGATGCACGGCGACCTTGACACCTTTCTCGCTCACGTTTGCGCATCGGGTCAGTCCTCCTTCTGCTATCTCCAAAACATTTATACTACCAAAGCACCTGACGAACAGGGTCTTTCCCTTGCCCTCTGCCTTGCCGAGCAGGTACTTGGCGATAAGCGCGCTGCATGGCGCGTGCACGGCGGCGGCTTTGCGGGCACTATTCAAGCATTCGTTCCTACCGAGCACGTAGAACAGTTCCGCGCAGCCATGGACGGCGCATTCGGCGCGGGTGCTTGCCTGCCCCTGCACATCCGTCAGACGGGCGCTTGTAAAATCGCATAAGCGGAGGCTGACATGGCATTATTCCCAAAAAAGACAAGCCCTATGCTGCCAAATCAGCCGCAGCGTCCCGAACGCCAACCGCGTGAGCGCAAGCCCGCAACCAAGCAGCAAAAACTATTGTTCGGACTCACGCTCGGTTGCTCGGTCATATCCACGCTGATCTACTTTGGCACAATTGCACTCTCCGAACACATGGAGGCATTGATCACAGCGCAGATCATGGGTATCGGCATCATGGCACTGTACGCTGCAGTCGGTGCAGGCTTTCTGATTGCCTATATCGTATATAACCGCGCTTTTACGCGCGACAACATCACGCCCGAAATGCTGTCCGACACTATGAGCGAGCACGAAAAGGTGGCGTTTATCCAAAGCGGTGTGGAACGCAAGCGAAAATCCAAATGGATGATCGTGGTGCTGTTCGCCGCGTTCGTACCGCTTGCCATTGATTTTCTCATTCTGACCGCCATTCCCACGCTATTTGGCGCGCTGCTGAACAGATAAGGAAAAAACAATGGAACGCTACCGCATCTGTACCCTGTTTTCGGGATCCAAGGGCAATTGCACCTACATAGAAACACCCGACGCAAAAATTCTGATCGACATGGGCAAGAACTGCCGCGCAGTCTGCACGGCACTTGCCTCTATCGGCGTTGATCCCGATGCCTTGGACGCCGTGTTTATCACGCACGAGCACCGCGACCATATTGATGCCCTGTCGGTCTTTTGCAAGCACCATCCCCTGCCCATTCACGTGCAAAGAGAAAGTTCTGTGCGCATTGCAGAGAGCGCATCGCACCTCGCGGAGCTTTTACGCATCTACCCCGATGCGGCTTCCTGCTGCGTTCGGGCAGGAGATATGACCGTGCAGGCATTCCGCACACCGCACGACAGTCGCGCCTCTGTGGGCTATCGCATCACGCTTGACGGCGAGGTGCCGACTGCCATTGCGTACGCGACCGACATCGGCTACATCACGCCCGAGATATTAAAAAATCTGATAGGCTGTGAAAGCGTGGTACTGGAATCCAACCACGACCCGGATATGCTCATGGACGGACCGTACCCATACGATCTCAAGTTGCGCATCCGTGGCAAGAAGGGGCACCTTGCCAACGAGGACTGCGCTGCACTTGCCGCACAACTGTACGCAAGCGGCACAAAAAACATTCTGCTGGCGCATCTGAGCGAGCAGAACAACACACCGCGTCTTGCATTCCACGAGACCTTTTGCGCCATTGGCGACAAGGAGTTCAATCTGCGCGTAGCAGACCCGGTGCACGTCAGTTGGTTATTACCCTAGCCGAACGGGAATCGAACCGAATTGCCCGACGACGATGCATTTTCGCATCTTTCGGCGCGCTTTCGCTTGCAAGATTTGTATCTTGCTGCGCAAAATCACACCAAAATCTATCAAAAATGCATTCGCCGGCGGGTGCTA
>JAZNBB010000088.1:0-51787 GCA_045586845.1 Eubacteriales bacterium | reverse complement strand
TATAATGGGATAGGTGATGAAAATGGATAGTGGAAAAGAGTTACCGCAAAGAAAGCGTTTACGGTTAAAGAATTTCGATTACAGTACACCCGGGGCATATTTTATAACGATATGCACGCATAACAGAAAATGTACGTTGTCCCGTGTTGTAGGGGCGATTCACGAATCGCCCGAAATAGAATTAACGGATTATGGAAAGATCACAGACGAAACCATACGGAACATTCCCGAACGGTATAAGGCAACAGTAGACCGATATGTGATTATGCCGAATCATATTCACCTAATCATTATAATAACCGATGACGAAGAATTGCGGGCGATTCGTGAATCGCCCCTACGAGGTCGGTCCGTTATTTCAAATGTAATTGGATACGTTAAAATGAATGCGTCTAAAGAGATACATGGTAAATATGATGATGCTGTGATATGGCAGAGAGGTTTTCACGATCACATCATTCGTGATCGGCGAGACTACGAAAAAATTGCTAAATATATTTATGAGAATCCGATAAGATGGCAATATGATTGTTTTTTTGCAGAAGAATAGGGGTATGACCTTTGCCCGAAGCATTTGTAATACAAAGGCGAAACTGGAGATAAACAAAACGATAAATAAGAATTTATCAAATTTTTATATATTGAAAGGAGTGCGGGTTTATGAATAACGAGTATGTACTACTGACAGAAAAAGAGGAAATGTGGGCAAAGATGCTTATTCAGGTGCTTGAGGATAATAATATTCAATGTACTACCCGACCTGTTTATGGAGCCGGTTTTACTATAAAAACAGGTAATCAGGAACGACTGAAAGTGTATGTTCCTTCTGAAAGCTTGCTCAAAGCAACCGAACTTTTACAAGAATTATTTTCTGCAGAGATTGTTCAAGAGGGAGAATAATCTAACAGACAAATTCCAATTTATTGAATAGTTAACCCCGACAGACTTTAAAATCTGTCGGGGTTTATTATTTGTTTACCGCGGATCAATTTCGCAATGTGGTCGCAAACCAATTCATAATTTCTCCGCTAAGAACATCGCCCCTTGGCTGCGCTTTTCTCATCTTATAATGCCGCCGCCTATGACAGTGTCACCATCATAGATTACCACCGACTGCCCCGGAGCAATGGCACGCTGCGGGGTGTCAAATTCTATGTGCAAAGTGTCCTCGCCCGTCTGCGTGACAGTTGCGGGTGCGGGCGTGTGCGTATAACGTATCTTGACCTTGGCGCGCACCGGTGTGTCCAGCTTTTCGGTGGAGATCAGGTTGATACGGTCTGCGTCCAACTGCGTGGCGAACAGCGATTCGTTTTTACACAGCACAACTGTGTTGTCGGCGGCGTTTTTACTCTTGACGTACATGGGCTCGCCAAGTGCAATGCCAAGTCCCTTGCGCTGTCCGACCGTGTAGCGGATGATGCCTGCGTGCTTTCCGAGCACCTTGCCGTTCTCGTCCACGAAATTGCCGCAGGGGTATTGTGCCCCTGTATTTTTGATAATAAACGCGGCGTAGTCGCCGTCCGGTACAAAGCAAATGTCCTGGCTGTCGCTCTTGTGCGCATTGACCAGCCCATGCAGCGCGGCGATCGTGCGTGCCTCTGCCTTGGTCATGTTGCCGAGAGGGAACAGAGTATGGGAGAGCTGATGCTGCGTCAGCTGCCAGAGAAAATAGGTCTGATCCTTGGTGAGGTCAGATGCTTTTTTGAGCAAATATCTGTCGCTTTCGCCCTGCTCGATGCGCGCGTAATGCCCCGTGGCGATCTTGTCAAAGCCCAGCTCCAGTGCGCTGTCAAGCAAAGCACCGAACTTTAAGCAGCGGTTACATACCGTGCAAGGGTTGGGTGTGCGGCAGCTCCGGTATTCGTCGATAAAATCGCGGATGACCGTTCCTTCAAAGTGGTCGCCGAAATCCAGCACCCTGTGCGTGATGCCCAAATGTTCGCATACCGCGCGTGCGTCGTTCACGTCCTTGTCCGAGCCGCAAACTCTGCCCTCGGGCGTATCCGTGGGAGGTCTGTACAGCTTCATGGTGCAGCCCTGAGCGTCATAGCCCGCCTGCAGACAGAGCAGGGCAGTCACCGCGCTGTCCACGCCGCCGCTCATGGCGACCATGACCTTTTGTTTTTTTGTATGATTGTTATCCATTTTGATCCTTTTTTGTTGTTTTGATCGTAGGGTGGGGGCTTGCTCCCGCCCACGGAACGTTTATATCTGTCTGTCTCCCCACGTGAACTGTGTCAGTTCGCCCTCGGTTTGCAACTGCTCGAAGTTATCTTGGCGCAGCACCTCGTATACCGCGATGGCGACCGAATTGGAGAGATTGAGCGAACGGAGCGTGGGACGCATGGGAATACGCACGCAATCGTCGGGGTGGGCGGCAAGCAGCTCCTCGGGGAGCCCCTTGGTTTCCTTGCCGAACATCAAATACACCTCGTCGGGGTATTCGATCTCGGCGTAATTGTACTTTGCCTTGGTTGAGAAATAGTAGACCTTGGCATCCGGATGCTTGGCGTAAAAATCTTCCAGCCCGTCGTAGTAGGTGATATCTAACTTATCCCAATAGTCAAGTCCCGCGCGCTTTAAGTGCTTATCGGTTACGGTAAAGCCCATGGGGCGAATGAGATGCAGGGAAGCCCCCGTCGCCGCACAGGTGCGCGCAATGTTGCCCCTGTTCTGCGGGATCTCGGGTTGGTGGAGAACAATGTGTATATGCTTCATAAAAGGAGATCCTTTCGTGTTCTTGCACTTATTATAGCGTTTTGTCCCCCTTTTTTCAAGTATTATCCGAAAATTTACAAATATTTTATGTATTACTTGAAAATATAGTATATAATAAGCAAGATATAATGCGATATTATGTAATTTCGGAGGAATATATATGAGCCTTATCACCAAGATCTTCGGTACGTACAGCGAAAGACAGCTGAAGCAAATCAGAAAAACCGCAGATTACATCGAGTCCTTAGCTCCCAAATACGCGGCAATGACCGACGAGGAGCTCAGAGGTACCACCGCTATTTTGAAAAACAGACTTGCCGCAGGTGAGACGTTGGACGACATCCTGCCCGATGCGTTTGCCGCCATTCGTGAGGCAGATGACCGCGTGCTTGGCAAGCGTCCCTTCTATGTACAGCTGCTTGGCGGTATTGTACTGCATCAAGGCAGAATTGCCGAAATGAAAACGGGTGAGGGCAAGACCCTGGTAGCAACCATGCCCGCATATCTCAACGCGCTGACAGGTAAGGGCGTGCATATCGTTACGGTCAACGACTACCTTGCACGCTATGGCTGCGAGGAAATGAGCCGCGTTTACGGCTTTATGGGTCTTACTACAGGTCTTGTCGTGCACGGCAGAACCAACGCCGAAAAGAGAGAGGCGTACGCTGCCGATATTACCTACGGTACCAATAATGAATACGGCTTTGACTACCTGCGTGACAACATGGTTGTGTATAAGGCGAATATGGTGCAACGCGGTCACGCTTTTGCCATCGTGGACGAGGTGGACTCGATCCTGATCGACGAAGCGCGTACCCCTCTGATCATTTCGGGCGCGGGAGATAAGCCCACCGATCTGTACGAAAAGGCAAACGCTTTTGTCAAGACGCTGACCAAGCACGTGACCAAGGAGCTTGATTCCAAGGAGCAGCACGACGACATCGAGGCTGATTACATCGTGGACGAAAAGGCGAACAACGCCATTCTGACCCCCAGAGGTGCCAAGAAGGCGGAGCGTTTCTTCGGTCTTGAGAACTACTCTGACCAGGAAAACGCCACCATTGCGCACCACGTCAATCAGGCGATCCGCGCGCATGGCTGCATGCACCGCGACCAGGACTATATCGTCAACGATAAGGGTGTTATCATCGTGGATACCTTTACGGGGCGTCTGATGTACGGCAGACGCTACTCGGACGGCTTGCACCAGGCGATTGAGGCAAAGGAAGGGGTTGTGATTGAAAAGGAAAACAAAACCTTGGCAACCATCACCTTCCAGAATTATTTCCGTATGTACGGCAAGCTTTCGGGCATGACGGGTACGGCGCTGACCGAGGAAGAGGAGTTCAGAGAGATCTACGCGCTGGACGTGGTTGAGATCCCCACCAATATGCCCATGATCCGTACAGACCACAGCGACGTGGTTTACAAGAATGTAGAGGGAAAGTACAGAGCCATTATCCAGCAGATCAAGGAGTGCCATGCGAAGGGGCAGCCCGTGCTGGTTGGTACGGTCTCGGTCGAGAAGTCCGAGCTGCTTTCCGCAAGGCTTAAGAAGGAAAAGATACCGCACCACGTGCTCAACGCAAAGTATCATGACCGCGAGGCAGAGATTGTTGCGCAGGCAGGTAAGTACGGTGCAGTTACCATTTCCACTAACATGGCAGGTCGTGGTACCGACATTATGCTTGGCGGAAACCCCGAATTTATGGCAAAGGCAGAGTTGCGCGCTCAGGGTGTGGAGGAGGAGCTGATCGCCCAGGCAAACGGCACTTCGTTGACCGACGATCCCGCAGTGCTGGGCGTCAGAGCCACCTACAGCGAGCTTTACGAGCAGTTTAAGCAGCAGATCGCACCCGAGGCACAAATGGTCAAGGATGCGGGCGGCTTGTTCATTGTAGGCACGGAGCGCCATGAGAGCCGTAGAATCGACAACCAGCTGCGCGGACGCTCGGGCAGACAGGGTGACCCGGGTGAATCCCGTTTCTTCCTGTCCCTGGAGGATGATCTGATGCGTCTGTTCGGTTCGGAAAAGATTGCCGGTATGGTAGGCCGCATCGGCATGACCGACGATATGCCCATCGATGCCAAGATTTTGTCGGGCAGTATCCAGTCTGCGCAACAGCGCATAGAGGATCAGAACTTCAAACGCAGAAAGTACGTGCTGTCTTATGACGACGTCATGAATCAGCAGAGAAATATCATATATAAGCAAAGACAAGAGGTTCTGGAGGATAACGATATTTCTGTCAAGATCCTGCACATGATCGGTGAATCGATCAAAGATAACGTGGCAGCCTATACGGGTGAGGAAGGCCCTGAAACTTGGAATTTGGACGGTCTGCGCAATGCATATATGGGCTATCTTTGCGATGAAAATGATTTCCGCTATGAGGAGAAGGAGCTTGCCAAGCTGACCAAGAAGTCGCTTGAGAAGTACTTGATGGACAAAGCAGAGGAGAAATATAACGAAAAGGAAGAGCTGTTCGGTGAACAGAACTTCCGCGAGGTCGAGCGCGCGGTGCTTTTGCGTCACGTGGATACTGCGTGGATGGAGCATATTGATGCTATGGACGATCTCAAGGGCAGCATAGGGCTGCAGGCGTATGCGCAAAGAGATCCCATTACCGAATATCGCATTGTGGGCGGTGACGCGTTTGATGCCATGATCTGCGAGATCCGTGAAAAGACGGTGCGTACCATTTTGTCGGTCGTGCCCAGAGCGCGCGAGGAGGTGCAGCGCGTGCAGGTGGCAAATCCCCTGCAGGATGGCTTTGAGGGACAGGGTAAGAAGACCTTTAAGAAGGTCAGCGTGGTACGCCGCGAAGCACCCAAGATCGGCAGAAACGACCCGTGTCCCTGCGGCTCGGGCAAGAAGTATAAGAATTGCTGCGGCGCAGGTAAGTAAGGGCTCGCCATGGGATTCGGAATACTGTTTTTGGCATATTTTTTGGCGTTTTTCGTGCCGCTTTCGTATCTGCACGTAATCGGATATGCAGGCGTTGCGTGGGCGTTGAGCAAATTAAAGGATTATCGTCCTGCTTTTATGCGGGCGATGTGGTGGATGATCCCCCTTGGGGTATGCTGTCTGTACCATGTTGTAGGCAGTGTGATCAGCCTTTTGCCGTATCTCGGCATCGTTTCCCCTGAACTGCCGATCTATGGTACTACTGTCAATGCGATGGTGAACATGGTCGAGTGTGTTTTGACACTTTGTTTCCATTTCGTGCTTCTGCGTCAGTTACGCGGCTTTGCTGTCGAGCTGGAACTGCCCGCTATTGCCAAAAGGGCAGATTGGGGACTTTGGTTGGTGGGTGTGCAGTCAAGCACCTACGTTGTCGCGCTTGCGCTCGAGCTTGCAGGTGTCGGGTTGCAGCTTTTGTCGCTGCTCGCATTCCTGTTACAGTTTGTTTGGGCGATCTTTAACTTAGTCAACTTGTTTACCTGCTATATGTATATCTGTCCCGAAGGGGATGAGGACATGGAGCGCAAGCCCTCACGCATCGGCTTTGTCAACGACATTCGCAATAAGATGGCTGAGCGAGACCGCCTGGCAAGAGAACGCGAAGCGGCAGCCCGCGAGAGAAAAAGTAAGAAAAAGAAATAAGTAATCATGAAGAGAGGAGAGTGAATACTTATGCAGATCCGTCCGAGAAAGCGCATGGGCTTTTTGCTCATCGCCCTGTCTCCGCTGTTTTTGTGGAATCCCGATATTGCGGTGTTTGATCTGCTGCCCGACGTGATCGGTTATGTCCTGCTGTCGCTGGGACTATCCTCGCTCTCTTATCTCAATTACCACTTTGAAGAGAGCGCAAAGCGTTTTCATCGTATGGCAGTTTTGAGTGCTGCCCGCCTTGCGTTTGTATTGGTGCTGTTTGGTCTGGTCAATTCAGTTGACCGTCCCACTACCATGCTGCTTGGCAATTTCGTTTTCGGCGTGTTGGAGCTTATGACGCTGCTGCCTGCTTACAAGCATTTGTTTGAGGGCTTGATCTATGCGGGCTCACGCAGTGGTGTGGGGCATAGCATCTTCCGTCCCACCGTGGCACATAGGCTGTGGTCACTTGTGATCAAGAGAAAATCCGAGTTTGATCACAGTAACACCGCTGTGACAGTGACGGAAAGCTTTTCCTTTATGACTTGCTTATTTGCGGTGCTCAAGGTCACTCTGAACGTGTTGCCTGAGTTTACCGTGTTGACTGAACATTCCGAAAAGGTTGCAAACCTATACGCGTATATATGGTTGTTCCGCGTTGTTGCGGTGCTGCTGGGTGCAGTCGTGGGAATTGTTTGGCTGCTGCTTGCATTGCGCTACTATGTGGGTGTGCTGCGTGATAAGGACTTTGTGAATGATCTGCGTGCGCGCTATATGCGCGAGGTATATCCCAACAAGGATCTGTTCGTGGCAAGGCAGTATAAGCTTGGCTCTTTCTTTCTGTTTTTTGGCATCATGCTTTCGCTCGATCTGCCCATGGATGGTGTCAACGTTCTGCCGGATATCCTGTGTGCTGTATGCCTGATTGCGGGTGTGCTTTCCTTGCGCTACTACGTGTCGACGTGGAAGTCCGGCGTAGCGGTGCTGAGTGCATACGGTGTTGTGAGCGGTATGGAGTGGTTCTGGCAGATCCGCTATTTCAAAATTGAGGAATTTGAAGCCCACGCCGCCTTGAATGGCGCAGAGGCAACCGATATGTATACAGTCTCGGTGGTACTCAGCGTTATAAGCTCGGTGCTGTTTGTTCTGAGCGTGGCAAGCGTTTTGGGGTGCTTGAAGGATATCATCCGTGCGCATACGGGCTACGAGATCAAACATACGGATATGCAGACCTATGGGCGCATGAACGCACTGCATAAGCAGTTGATCCGCGGACTTGTACCCGTGTTGGTGATGAGTGTAATCTGTGCTGTAGGCAGTATTGCGTACACTTTCATGTTGCCGTTCAGCGGTATGGGCGGAGAATGGTATCGCGTGCTTGCATCTTTGTGGTGGGTGATCAACCTGGCATTTGGTGTGGTGTTGCTTGTAGTATTTGCTGAAAAGAATAATGACGTTATGGAGCAGCTGCAAAACCGCTATATGCTCACGGGTATACCTGCTTCCGAGCAAACTGAATAAAACACCCCACTGTGGTGCATACTGTACCATGACCCCAAAAAGGGGAATTTTTGAGAATGTAGGAGAATTACAGTATGCAGAACCAGCAGAACAACAATCAGAATCAGAACAATCAGAACAACAATCAGAACAAGAACCAGAATCAGAACCAGAATAACAATCAGAACAACAACCAGAACAACAACCAGAACAACAACCAGAACAAGAAGAACTATTGATCGTTGGCTCAATACGGCTGGCGCACTTTTGTGCGGCAGCCTCTTCAAAGAAGGATGGATTACATGCAAGATAATTACGATAGATTTCAAAATGCCAAAAGGGCGCTGTTTGATAGGTATTATCAAAGCCTGAACGGTATGCAGCGCAAAGCGATATACAGTGTGAACGGACCGCTTTTGGTGCTTGCGGGGGCGGGAAGCGGTAAGACCACGGTGCTGGTCAAAAGAATTGCACATATCATTCGCTTTGGTAATGCGTACATGACGGATCGCGTGCCGGGCGGTGTGGATGAGGAATACATAGAAAGCCTTGAGCGGGCGATCGACCTGCCCGCCGAGCAGATCGGTGAGATCCTCACGGAGCTTGCCGAGCAGCCCTGTCCGCCTTATCGCATTTTGACCTTTACCTTTACCAATAAGGCTGCAAATGAAATGAAGGAGCGTCTTGCCCGTACCTTTGACGACCCCGATGTGGCAAAGGATATCTGGGCAGGCACCTTCCATTCGATCTGCCTGCGCATTTTGCGCATTTACGGTGAGCGGTTGGGATATCAGAAGGAATTTACCATCTATGATGCAGACGACACCAAAAAGGCGGTCAGTTCTGCCATGAAGGCGTGCAACGTAGACGACAAGCAGTTTCCCATCAAGAGTGTGATCGCTGCCATCAGCGCAGCCAAAGAAAAGCTGCAAACGCCCGAAACCTTTGAGCTGATCTCCGGCAACGATTACCGTGCATCGCGTATTGCCAAGATCTATAAGAAATATCAGGAACAGCTGCGTGCTTCAAACGCCATGGATTTTGACGATATTATCATGAATACGGTCATTTTGCTGCGTGAGCATGAGGACGTTCGCCTTTCTTATCAGCGCCGTTTTCTGTACGTTTGTGTGGATGAATATCAGGATACCAATACAGCACAGTTTACGCTGACTGCATTGCTTTCGGGTGGCTACCGCAACGTTATGGTGGTGGGAGACGACGACCAGAGTATTTATCGTTTCCGTGGTGCAACCATTGAAAATATCCTCAATTTCGACCGTGTGTATACTGATGCGACAGTTATTCGACTGGAACAGAACTATCGCTCCACCCAGACCATTCTTGATGCCGCCAACGAGGTCATCTCGCACAACGCGGGCAGAAAGGGCAAGACGCTCTGGACAGCAGGGGACAAGGGTGATAAGATCTACCTGAAACAGTTGGAAACGCAGGATTTTGAAGCAAGGGAGATCATTTCGGTAATCAACCGTGCCGTGGCATCGGGTGAGTACCATTACCGCGATTTTGCCGTGCTGTACCGCACAAATGCGCAATCCAGCAGTATTGAGCGTGCCTTTGCCAAGAGTGCATTGCCTTACCGCATCCTGGGCGGTGTGCGCTTCTCGGATCGCAAGGAGATCCGTGATATCGTGGCGTACCTGCAGCTCTTGGTCAATCACAACGACCGCGAGAGGCTTTTGCGCGTGATCAATGAGCCGCGCCGTAAGATCGGCGACCGCACCTTAGAAGCGGTGGAAGCCATTGCCGAGGAGCAGGGGTGCTCCATGTTTGAGGTCATGCAAAATGCCAACCGCTATGCCGCGCTTTCGCGCTCGGCGGCGGCACTCATGAATTTTACGGCAGTTATAAGCGAGCTGGCAGCCCTTGTGGGCAATATGCCGCTGGGCGAGCTGTTCGATCAGGTGGCAGACCGTACGGGCTACCGTCAGATGCTGATCGACGGCGGCGAGCAGGAAAAGGACAGACTTGACAACTTAAACGAGTTCAAATCAGCTATGGTCGAGTACGAAGCGCGCACCGAGGAGGACATCGAACCTACCTTGACTGGCTTCCTTGAAGAAAACGCGTTGGTTGCCGATGTGGACCGATATGACGAAAGTGCCGATGCGGTTGTCATGATGACCGTACACAGTGCAAAGGGTTTGGAATTTCCCATCGTGTTCCTGCCCGGTATGGAGGACGGCTTGTTTCCGGGTATGCAGACCATTACCGCAGGTACGGACGAGATGGAGGAGGAGCGCAGACTTGCCTACGTGGCTCTGACCCGCGCCAAGAAAAAGATCTACATCTATCACACCAAGTCACGTCTTCTGTACGGTCGCACGACTTATAACCCGCTTTCCAGATTTGTGTCCGAGATCCCCTCGGGTCTGATCGAGAAGTTTGAGGAAAAGCCTGTAAGAAACCCCTACAGTCAGCAGCCGGTCTACAAGACCTATTATTCAGAGTCGCAGAACAAAGCGCCGGCGACCGCGCGGCAGACAAGTCCGACAGGAAAATACGAGGTGCGCAAGCCTCAGCCCACGCCCGTACAGAGCGGCAAGCGCGAGGTTTTCGCTCCCGGCGACCGTGTTGCGCATATGACCTTTGGTGAGGGCGAGATCCTGTCGGTCAAAAATATGGGCGCGGACGTGCTGTATGAGGTCATGTTTGATAAGGTTGGCACCAAGAAGCTGATGGCAACCTACGCAAAGCTCAAAAAAATTAATTTGAAATAACAAATTCGGAGGCATACATATCATGTTAATTTCCATTACAGGCAAGCTTGGCAGCGGCAAATCCACGATCTGCAATCTGCTCAAGGAGCGATACGGCTTTGAAATCTACAGCACGGGTGCGTTTCAGCGAGAGGTTGCAAGAAAAATGGGTATTACCACGCTGGAACTCAACAAGAGATTGCGCGAGGATCCTTCACTTGATTACGTGATCGATGATGCGGTCAAGCAGCTCTCGATCGAGCGCGCACAGGACAAGCTGATCTTTGATTCCCGCATGGCGTGGCATTTCGCAGAAAAATCGTTCAAGATCTTTTTGACCATCGAGCCCTGCGAGGCGGCAAGACGTGTCATGCTCAATCAACGCGGCTGCGAGGAGTTTTATGCCGATGAAAAGGAAGCTTGTGATAAGCTGATCGAGCGCAGTCAGGTAGAGCAGGCAAGATTTATGCAGATCTATGGCGTGGACTATTACGATTTCAACAATTTTGATCTGATCGTGGATACTACCAGCCGTACTCCCGAGGAGATCATAGACATCATTATGGCTGCCTATGAAAGCTATATAGCCGATGAAGCAGCTTATACAAGACAGGTACATAATTGATAAAAACAGAGCCCTCAACTGCAGTTGAGAGCTCTGTTTTTTTGATGCTCAGGATTTCTGCCCAAGCCTTTTCCAAAACTTGAAGGTAAACGTCCAGCCTGTCGCTGCGGCGACTACCAGGAAGTAACGCACGGCGTGCGCTGCCATATGACCGTTGAAGATCAAATTGAGCAGGGGCTTGGAACCTTCCTTGACCAGCATGACGATGCCCACGCCCAGCATGAACTTGAGCAGCTGTGCCCACCAGAGAGCGCTTGTGTCATAGTGCGTGACCTTGTCGTCCACAATACGGAAGACCAGCATACCGAGAATACAGCCAAGCATGGTATAAGCATTTTTGAGTGCGGAGTTGTAATTGGCAACGTTCTCCTCTGCGAATACGTTGGCGGGGAAGGGATATACGTAGAGATAGATCAGGAACGAAACGGTCAAGGCGAGCATACAACCCATCACGATGTAGATCACATAGGGGTATTTGTCGTTGAGCCGCAGCAAAAGGTCAAAGCCTACGATCAGCACAAGCGCAACACCCATGGAGACCAGTACGTCCTGCGGCGTATGTACGCCAAGATACAGGCGAGAGAAGGGAACAAGGATGACGCCCACGATGCAAAGGATCTTGACCCAAAGTTTTTTTGAGGTTGTGCCAAGCGCACCAAGCATACCTACGCTGTTTTGCGTATGACCGCTGGGGAAGGAATAACCGCTTGCACCTTCACGTGCGGATTCCACGATCTCAAAGTTGGGATCTTGCACCCAAGGGCGGGGAATACGGAAGAGCATCTTCAAAAATTGGTTTATTACCATGCCCGTAAAGCTGACCATGAGCACCATATAGCCGTCGCGCTTGTTGCAGCACCAGATCAGAAACAGACCGAGGGCGAGAAAGAAGGTCTCCTCACCCACCAAGGTCACCGCCTGCACGATCACATCAAATACGGGATTGCGCAAGCCCTCCAAAAAATACAAAACCTCCATAACAAAGCACCTTTCTGATAATTAACTAAAGTATAGCACAAAAGCCCTGACCTGTCAAGCAAAAATCGTGATGCGTGCGTGCAAAGCACTTGACAATCTGCGGTAAAAAATGTATAATAAACGTATATGAAAATTTGGAGGTAGATCCTATGAAACAATTTCCTATCGGCGTGATTTTAGAGTCCTTCCGCACTGATACCCTGACCGCGATCAAGACTGCGGCTGATATGGGTGTACAGGGCTTGCAGATGTACTGCACCTACGGTGAGCACGCTCCCGAAAATATGAGCACACAGCAAAGACGAGAGCTGCTTGATATCGTCAAGTCCTACGGCCTTTGCTTCTCCGCCATTTGCGGTGACCTTGGTATGGGCTTTGGTAATCCCGAAAAGAACCCTGCTGCCATTGAAAAGTCCAAGCGTATCCTGGAGCTTGCCAAGGAGCTGGAGACCGACATCGTCACCACTCACATCGGCGTCGTGCCCGAGGATCCGAACCATCCCAGATATGCCATTATGCAGCAGGCTTGCTCCGAGCTGGCTACTTTTGCGGACAGCATGGGCTCGCATTTTGCAATCGAGACAGGTCCCGAGACCAGTGCCGTTCTCAAGAGATTTCTGGATTCTTTGGGTTCTCGCGGTGTCGCAGTCAACCTTGACCCCGCAAACCTGGTTATGGTATCTGCCGACGATCCCGTCGAGGCGGTACACAACCTCAAGGATTATATCGTACATACCCACGCAAAGGATGGCGTGATGCTGCACCGTGGCAACCCCGAATACATTTACGGCGTGGTACATCCCGTTCCGCAGGAGTTTGCGGGTATTCAGTATTTTGCAGAAGTACCGCTCGGCACGGGCGGCGTACATTTCCCGACCTACCTGCAGGCATTGGACGACATCGGCTACAACGGCTTTTTGACCATTGAACGCGAGTGCGGCGATAACCCCAGAGGAGATATTCAGACCGCGATCGACCACCTGACCGGTATCATGGGCAAATAAGAGGGAAAGATCATGAAAATTTCGGTTAGCTCGTATTCCTACTATCAGGCGATCCGCGACGGACGCCTGACGCTGGAGCAGACCATTGACAAGGCACACGAAATGGGCTTTGAAGCCATCGAGTTTCTGGATATGCCGGGGGACACCTGGGCGGACAGACTTGCGTTTGCAAGAGAGCTTAAAAAAAGAGCCGATGCGCAAGGGTTGACTATCAACGCTTATACGATCGGCGCCAACCTGTACCACGACACGGCTGCAGCCAATCAGGCAGAGGTGGATCGTATGAAGGCACAGGTGGACGTGGCTGTGGAGCTTGGCTGCTCGGTCATGCGTCACGACGTGTGCTACGCGACCACAAGGCAGGGCAACGGCAGAAGCTTTGGTCTGATGCTGCCCACCATTGCAGAAAACTGTCGCAAGATCACCGAGTACGGCGCCGAGTGCGGCATCATCACCTGTACCGAAAACCACGGCTATATCGCGCAGGACTCCTATCGCGTCGAGCAGCTGTTCAATGCGGTAGCACACGATAATTACGGCTTACTTGTTGACGTGGGCAACTTTGTCTGCGCAGACGAGGATAACGTGACCGCAGTTTCGCGCGTCGCTCCCTATGCCGTGCACGTGCACGCCAAGGATATGTACAAATCCACCGAGCCCAAGCCGGGATACGGCAAAACGCGCGCTTGCAATTATTTTGCCGGGGCTGCGGTCGGCGAGGGGGATTGCAACGTAGGCAAGTGCATCGAGATCATCAAGAACACCGGCTACGACGGCTATTATTCCATCGAGTACGAGGGCGCAGAGGATTGCTTTGCAGCCATCTCAAGAGGCTACGAGAACCTCAAGCATTTTCTTTCCTGATGTGCTATGGGCAAGTTTGTCATTGACCACGACCTGCATCTGCATTCGCAGCTCTCGCTGTGCTCAAACGATCCGCAGCAGACCGCCACAGCTCTTTTGGAGTATGGTGTGCGCGAGGGGCTTTCACATATCTGCGTGACCGATCACTACTGGGACGAGAACGTGCCGGGAGCGAGCGGTTGGTACGCAGCACAGAATTTCACGCACGTGCAGCAGATATTGCCGCTGCCACAGAGCGAGGCGTGCAATTTCCATTTTGGTTGTGAGATCGATATGGATCAGTTTTTCACACTTGGCATTTCGGACAAGACGATAGGTTCGTACGAGTTCATTATCGTACCCACAAGCCATCTGCACATGACAGGCTTTACCATTGCCTTTGAGGATACGTCGGTTGAACGTAGGGCACAACTGTATCTGCAGCGAAACCATGCGCTTCTTGATATGGATCTGCCGTTTGAGAAGATGGGCTTGGCGCACTTTACCTGTAGCTTGATGGCAAGGAATTGCGAGGGCAGCCGCGATGATATTCTCAACGCGATCTCCGACGCGGAGTATGCCGCGCTGTTTGCCCGCGTGGCAAAATCGGGCATGGGCGTGGAGCTCAACGTGTCGCTGACCGATCCGCAGAGTGCGGATACCATGCGACCCTACCGCATTGCCAAGAAGCAGGGGTGCAAATTCTACCTCGGCTCGGATGCGCATCACCCCGCAGGGCTTGCCGCTGCACGCGCACGCTTCGAGGCGGTGACCGACGCGCTGGATCTGACCGAAGACGATAAATTCAAGCCGTTTGGATAATTTCATATGAAAACGCCACCGCATCGCGGTGGCGTTTTTGTTAAAGTATCTCCGCAAAAAGGCATCAAATTGATCAAAATTCTTTAACCCTATTGACAAACACAATACTTCGTGATATGATGTATTACATGAAAGGGGGTATTGCATGGATATTCAACTCAAACGCGGTATGCTGGATATTTGCGTCTTAGCAGCCATAAAAAATGCGGAGTCCTACGGCTACAAGATCATCAAGGATATGTCACCGTATATCGAGCTCTCGGAATCCACGCTTTATACCATTCTCAAAAGATTGGAAAGCGCGCAAATGCTTACCGTGCGCTCGGCAGAGCACGGCGGCAGGCTGCGCAAGTATTATCAGATTACCGACAAGGGCAGGGAGCGCATTGAGGAATTCAAGAGCGAATGGCGCGAGGTCATGGTAATATATCAATTTGTAACCAAGGAGGATAGCGTGCATGACTAAGCAGGAATTTTTAACACAGCTGCAAAGTGGGCTTTCGGTACTCACTGAAACTGACGCACAGGAGCGGCTGAATTTTTACAGCGAAATGATAGACGACCGCATTGAGGAGGGGCTTTCCGAGGAAGACGCAGTCGCACAGATCGGTGACGTAGAAAAAATCGTAGCAAGCATTCTTGCAGAGATTCCGCAAAGGGCAAGCGAAAAGCAAGAGGCCTCCGAGACGATTACCAAGGTGGAAAAGCCTACGCATAAAGCAGAGACTCCTCCAAAAAAGCAGAAAAAGGGCATGGAAACCTGGCAGATTTTGCTGCTGATCCTCGGCTTTCCGCTTTGGCTGCCGCTGCTGGCGGTCGCATTTTCACTGGTGATCACGCTGATCGCGGTGCTTTGGAGCGTGGTTGCCACGCTTTGGGGTGCGCTGTTTGTCACACTTGCAGCCTGCGGCATTGGCTTAACGCTGAACGGCCTTGGTTGCATGATCGCAGGCCAATGGATTGTTGGCGCAGCTGTGCTTGGCGCTGGTCTTGCTTGCGCGGGACTTGCAATATTTGCATTTTTCGGGTGTATTTATACCACCAAGGGCGCGGCTTGGTTGACAAAAATAACCTTTGTGGGCATTGGCAGACTATTCCGAGGAAGGAGAGATGAGGAATGAAAAAGGCTATTGTCATCAGTTTGATCATCGCAGGCGTGCTGGTGCTTGTGGGCGTAGGACTTTTCGCAGGCGCAATGAGTGCAGCCGAGTGGGATTTTAACGCGCTGCAAACACAAGAATACGAGACCGTGACGCACGAGGTGGAAGCGGATTTCTCTGATATTTCGATCCGGACGATTGAATCAAGCATCGCATTCCGACCTTCAACCGACGGAACGTGTAAGATCGAATGTATGGAGAGCGAGCACGTGACCTACTGCGTTTCCGTACAGGACGGAACTCTCAAGATCACAACACAAGATACACGCAAATGGTACCATAATATTGGCATTTTTATTACGCAGCGACAGAATATGGTTGTGTATCTGCCCAAGACGACTTACGATGCTTTGCAGATAGGGAGCAATACGGGTACGGTACACGCACCGTCCGAGTTTTCCTTTGCAAGCGTTGAGCTCGGTCTGAATACGGGCATGGTGAAATGGGAAGCCGGCGTTGCGCATAACATGAGCGTTGAGACGGATACCGGCTTTGTGCAGATCAAGAACGTGAGCATGGACGGCGCGCTGTCGGTTGAAACGGATACGGGCAGGGCAGAGATCAGCAGCGCACAGGCGCAAAGCATCAAGGTGGAAACGAGCACGGGTAAAGCCGTGGTGACCGATGCTGTTGCCAAGATCACGTTGAACGTGACAACCAACACCGGCAATGCCGAGCTGAGCGGTTGTCGCGCTGTGGATATCTTTGTTGAAACCGATACGGGCAAAGCAAAGCTTACCGATGTTGTGGCGTCCGGCAAGATGGATATTGATACCGACACGGGTGACGTAGCACTTGACGGCTGTGACGCAGCCGAGATCGAGATCGAAACCGACACGGGGGATGTCAGAGGAACGTTCCTGACCCCCAAGATCATTTACACGCAAAGCAACACGGGTCGCATCGAGGTGCCCCGAAGCACCACGGGCGGCATCTGCGAGATCACGACCGATACGGGAGATATCATCATTTGGATTAAATAATTATATCAAAAAGAACCCCTTTGCTTGGCAAGGGGTTCTTACATTTTTTGTAGGGACAGGCGTCCTCGACTGTCCGCCCGGGCACAGAGGACTTTTGTAGGGACCGGACTCCCGGACGGTCCGCGATAATGCGGTAATTGACATGGACCGTCGGGGACGCCGGTCCCTACAAATCTTTTCGCTGCAATTCCCGCATGATGTTCTCGCTGCGGTGGGCATCTACGTGCGAATACCTGCCCGCCGTGCCGATTTCCAAAAGCTTGCCTACGTGCGTATATCCCAACGCCTTGGGGGGCAGATGCGTGACAAGATCGTCAAGATTGCGCACCACGGTGAATTTTTCCCACCGATGCTGTGCATCTGCGTCAAGCTTGCCCCAGATCACGCGCGGCGCACCGAATCCGTACCCCTCGATTTTTCCGCGCAGATCCGGGCGGTGAAACCACACGTACTCATGGCAAAGTACCGCCAACGCTCCGCCGTGTGAGTACCCGACCGTCACAATGCCTTGCAGCTTTGGATCGATGATAGCAGCAGATACGTAAGGCTCGATGACACGCCACACCTTGACAAATCCGCGATGCGCCAGCCACGTGCCGCCGTGATACGGTCGGGCAGGGAAGTCAAGGTTGTTTTTCCAGTCCTCGGCACCGTCCGAATCCTGCAGATAAATATATAACACCGCCCCTTTACGCTCTATGTAATAGTTTGCCGACTCGGCAGCCTGCACGTACGTCGTGTTCAGGCATCTCGAGAATAACACACTCATTTTCATAGCATCACCCTGTAGACAGAGTATGCAAACACAGAATAACACGCTACGTATACATGGCATAAACGGTCCATGAGCTGTAGGGGGCGACGTCCTCGACGCCCCGGACAAGCACAAACTAACCAACTCGTTTTGAAAAATAAGTTTATGTTCATCCGGGGCGTCGAGGACGTCGCCCCCTACAGTTTAATGATTATGGGTATGTTATGCGTTTGGTACAATTAAAAACAGATAAATGCCCCAATAACATTGAGGCAGCACTTTACTCTTTCGTGTTTTTCTCCAAATACTCCATGATCTTGACCATTGCCTGCTCGCTGATGATGTGCTCGATCTTGCAGGCATCTGCTGAGGCGGTCTCCTCGTCAATGCCGATAGAGCAGAAGAATGCGGTCAGCGTCTTATGTCGCAGATATACGTTCTGTGCACGCGCCTCTCCTTCGGGGGTCAGGGTAATGTGACCGAGGTTATTTACCTCAATCATGCCGTCTGCCTTTAAAAGTCCTAAGGCACGGCTGATGCTGGGCTTGGAATAGCCCGTGTAATTGACGATGTCAATGGCGCGCACGTGCTCCATTTTATCGCGCAGCACAAGGATATTTTCCAGATACATCTCGCCCGATTCCAGAATTTTACTCACGGCTATTCCTCCTTGATTTTCTTTTTTTATTATACCATGCCGCAGGAAAAAAATCAAGTCTTTTTTGCTCTTGGTCAAAAATGCACAAATCAATGTGCAGAATAAGTAAAAGTGTGTGCGCTGTTTAAACAAAGTTGCGAAAAATATGAAAAAGTGATTGACAAATTATGCAAAAAATATTATAATGATCATGGTTAGCATATGCTAACTACAGATATGCTTGAAGGGAGCTTCCGCATGAAAACGTTACGCGACGTCAAAATAGGGCAGAGCGCAAGGGTGGTCAAGCTGCACGGTGAGGGTGCACTCAAGCGCCGCATTATGGATATGGGCATTACAAAGGGCGTGGAGATCTATGTGCGCAAGGCAGCACCGCTCGGCGACCCGTTGGAGCTTCATCTGCGCGGCTATGAGCTATCTTTGCGTAAGGCAGACGCTGAGCTGATAGAGGTCGAGGAATAAGTCCCCCACTATTTTTTGCAACGGCGGTTAGCATATGCTAACCAAGAAACGAAAGGGTTATACGGTATGGAACAAAGAACCATCAGAATCGCGCTTGCAGGCAATCCAAACTCGGGGAAGACGACCCTGTTTAATGCTTTGACCGGCTCTAACCAGTTTGTGGGCAACTGGCCCGGTGTTACAGTCGAGAAGAAGGAAGGCAAGATCAGAAAATATGATCACGTCATCCTGACCGATCTGCCCGGCATCTATTCTCTCTCTCCCTATACGCCCGAGGAGATCGTAGCGCGTAATTATCTTGTCGGCGAGCGTCCCGATGTCATACTCAACATTGTGGATGGATCTAACTTAGAGCGTAACTTATATCTGACCACCCAGCTTGCAGAGCTTGGGATTCCTGTGGTTGTTGCCATCAATATGATCGACGTTGTGCGCAAAAACGGAGACAAATTGGATGTAGCTATGCTGTCAAAGAAGCTTGGCTGCCCCGTGGTGGAAATTTCCGCACTCAAGGGAACGGGCATTGAAGAGGCTGCAGAGGTTGCCATTTCGGCAGCAAAATCGCAGCCGCACGTACCGTCGCACAATTTCTCGGGTGCGGTGGAGCACGCAATTGCCCACATCGAGGAGGCTGCCGTGCACGGTATGCCTGAGGAGCAGCAGAGGTGGTACGCCATCAAGATCTTTGAGCGTGACCGTATGGTGCTTGAACAGCTTGCTATGCCCGGAGAAAAGATGGCACATATCGAGCATGATATCGTTATGGCGGAAAAAGAGCTGGATGACGAATCCGAGAGCATTATTGCCAACGAACGCTATAATTACATAGCAACTCTGCTTGCGGGGTGCTATAAGAAAAAGAATACAAGCCGCATGACCGTATCGGATAAGATTGACCGTGTGGTCACCAACCGTATCTTGGCATTGCCCATCTTTGCGGTCGTTATGTTTCTTGTGTATTATATTTCGGTATCCACGGTCGGTGCGTGGGTCACAGACTTTACAAACGGACTGTTCGGTGATGAGTGGGTCGTACCGTTTACGCAAAATGTGTTGCCGGGCGTGCCCGTACTGTTGGGGGATTTTTTGACCTCGATCGGTTGTGTGGATTGGCTGCAAGCATTGATTGTGGACGGCATTGTGGGCGGTGTCGGTGCGGTGTTGGGCTTTGTGCCTCAGCTTGTCGTACTGTTCATTCTGCTTGCATTTTTAGAGGCTTGCGGATATATGGCGCGTATCGCATTCGTGCTGGACAGAATCTTCCGCCGCTTCGGTCTTTCGGGTAAGTCGTTTATTCCCATGCTGATCGGTACGGGCTGCGGCGTTCCCGGTATCATGGCGTCGCGTACCATTGAAAATGAAAAGGATCGCCGTATGACGGTCATCACTACCACGTTCATTCCTTGCGGCGCAAAGCTGCCCATCATTGCCATGATCGCGGGTTCGCTGTTCGGCGGTGCATGGTGGATCGCACCCCTGGCGTACTTTATCGGCATTGCAGCGGTCATCATTTCGGGCATTATCCTGAAAAAGACAAAGCTGTTCAGCGGCGAGACTGCGCCTTTTGTCATGGAGCTGCCGGCATACCATTTGCCCACGCCGAGTAACATCTGGTATAGCGTATGGGAGAGAACCTGGTCGTTTGTCAAAAAGGCAGGTACGGTCATTCTTCTGTCCGCCATCATCATCTGGGCAGGCTCGTCTTTTGGCTTTTTAGGTGGTAAGTTCGTTTTTGCGCCCGGTATGGAAATGGGTAACAGCCTGCTCGGTATCGTAGGCGACGCGCTCAAGTGGATCTTTATCCCGCTGGGCTTTGGCTCTGTCGAGGCAACCGTGGCAACCTTTATGGGATTGGTTGCCAAGGAAGAGGTCGTTGCAGTCTTCGGTGTGCTTGATTTTGTGGGCATGACGCGGCTGGCAGGGTTCTCCTTCCTGATCTTCAATCTGCTTTGCGCTCCTTGCTTTGCTGCTATGGGTGCGATCAGAAGGGAAATGAACAGCGCAAAATGGACCGCATTTGCCATTGGCTATCAGAGTGTGTTTGCATATGCTGTTTCGCTGATGATCTATCAGTTTGGTTGTGCGTTCACAGGGAACGGCAATGCAGTCGGGTTGGCTGCAGCGTCGGTAGTGCTCCTGTTCGGTGTTTTCATGCTTGTTCGTCCTAACAAATACGCAAAAAAGGATAAAGATAATTGAGGTAAGCTATGATTGTAATTGATTGGTTGATTGCCAATATCGGTACCATATCGGTCGGCGCTCTTGTTGTGGCTGTGGTAACGTTGGTCATTGCGTTGATGGTACGGGACAAGAAAAAGGGCAGATCCTCTTGCGGCTGCTCATGCGCATCCTGTCCCATGGCAGGAAAGTGCCACACAGCAGAAGCCGATCCGAAAAAATAATCCTTTAACGGCTGCCGCATAAGCGGCACCCGCAATTTTTCCTTGACAGACGGCGGGGAAAATGGTAAAATGAAAGCAACGGAAGATCAAGGAGGATTGTGCTGTGAAAAAGATCGTATTGTTGGGAGATTCTATCCGCGAGGTCGGTTACGGACCGCATATCGGGCGCTTGCTTGGCGAGAATTTTGATGTATGGCAGCCGCCGGAAAACTGCCGCTTTGCAAGCTATACCTTGCGTATGCTGTTTGATTACAAGGCGCAGCTACAGGGCGCGGATGTCATCCATTGGAACAATGGTCTTTGGGATGTGTGCGACCTGTTCGGTGACGGACCGTTTACTCCTATTGACGACTATTGTGACTTGATGGTTCGCATCGCAAAAATTCTCAAAACCTATGGGAAAACAGTGATTTTTGCCACTATTACACCTACGCATCCCGATATGTGGGGGCATAATCACGACAGACTGGTTGCCTATAACGAGGCGGTTACGACAAGACTCAAGGAAGAAGGAATTGTGATCAACGACCTGTTCTCGGTCATCGACGCGGATATCGAAAAATACATCTGCCCCGATCTCATCCACCTTTCCGAAGAGGGAATCAAGGTCGCCGCCGATAAGGTCGCGGAGTGTATTAAGCAGTACGCGTAAAGGATTCGTTTTTCGTAGGGGCGATCATTGATCGCCCGCCTGCATTGCCGCCGGTTTCGTGCACGGATGGTAGGGCAGGGGCTTGCTCCCGCAGCGTGCCCATCCCCCGAGTGTCATCCTGAGCGGGGTGAATATTTCACTGCCGAGCAGTGAAATATTCACTCCGCTCAGGATGACATAAAGTGGTTTTTGTTTGGCGCATTTGAATTAGAATAAAAGATATCCCCGACAGATTTTCGTCTGTCGGGGGTCATCTTTTTTTTATAGATTTATGCCAACGCCGCTTCAAGTCTTTCTCTGATCGCCTTTAAAAACTCCAGCGAATTGACCGAGGTGACGGGCGTGCCGGGTACGACAAGTCCGACCAGGTCTTTTGTCATAATGCCGTCGTTCAGAGTTTGCAGGCAGGCAGCTTCCAGCTTATCGGCAAAGTCTGCCAGATCATCAAGCCCGTCCAGCTGACCTCTCTTGCGCAAAGCACCCGACCAGGCGAAAATGGTCGCCATGGGGTTGGTCGAGGTGGTCTCGCCCTTGAGATAGCGATAATAATGACGCGTGACCGTGCCGTGCGCCGCCTCGTATTCGGTGGTACCGTCGGGCGCGACCAGCACAGAGGTCATCATGGCAAGAGAACCAAATGCGGTGGAAACCATGTCGCTCATGACGTCACCGTCGTAGTTTTTGCACGCCCAGATAAAACCGCCCTTGGAACGAATGACGCGTGCGACAGCATCGTCGATCAGGGTGTAGAAGTACTCAATGCCCAGCTCCTCAAACTTTTCCTTGTAATTTGCGTCGTATATCTCCTGGAAGATCAGCTTGAAGGTCTGATCGTACTGCTTGGAAATGGTGTCCTTGGTCGAGAACCACAGATCCTGCTTGGTGTCGATGGCGTACTGGAAGCAGGAGTGTGCAAACGAACGGATCGAGCTGTCCTTGTTGTACTGGCTCTGCAGCACACCGGGGCATTCAAAATCGTATACGGTTTCGCGGAAGGTTTCTTTGCCGTCCTTGTCTGTAAACACCAGCTCCGCTTTGCCCTCGGTAGGCACGCGGTACTCGGTTGCCTTGTATACGTCACCGTATGCGTGACGCGCAATGGTAATGGGGGCTTCCCAGTTGCGGACTGCGGGACGGATGGAATCGATCAGAATAGGTGCGCGGAACACCGTGCCGTCCAAGATCGCGCGAATGGTGCCGTTGGGGGATTTCCACATCTCGGAGAGGTTGTATTCCTCTACGCGCTGGCGGTTGGGGGTAATGGTGGCGCACTTGACCGCCACACCGTATTTCTTTGTCGCATAAGCTGAATCAAAGGTGACTTGATCCTTGGTGCGCTCACGCTCTTCAAGACCGAGGTCGTAGTATTCTGTGTTTAGCTCCACAAACGGGTGGATCAGCTCGTCCTTGATCATTTGCCAGAGTATGCGAGTCATTTCGTCGCCGTCCATCTCGACCAGCGGTGTGGTCATCTTGATCTTTTGCATGGTATACCTCCATATCATTTGCCCATTTCGCCAATCGATTTCATACGAGAGAGCGCAAGGGCATAAAAATCTTTGATCGGCATGGCAGCATAGCCGTCATGCGTGTTTTTTCCGGGTTTGTTTGCAAGTGTGAGCTCGCAGGTCAGGACGCCTTGATAGTTGCAAGCGCGAATGCGGTGCATCACGTCCTCCCAGTCGGCAATGCCGTCACCCATCACAAGGTGCAAGTCGTCTGTCCAGAAAATGTCCGCACCGGTCACGCCGACGTTGTCGTTAAGGTGCGTGTGGCAAAGCTTGCCGCCGTACACAGCCAGCATATCCTTGCCGCGATTGTAGCAAAGCTCGTGACCTGCGTCAAAGCAAAAGCCAAACGAGGGGTGAGAGCCAAACGCTTCAAACAAAGCAGTGAGATATTCCTCACCCTCCACGTTTTCAAATCCGAGCTTTATGCCTAAAGCGTCGGCGCGAGCGATCACTCGACCGAAATTCTCAATCCCAACCTCGGTTGGGATATGATCCTCAAAGCCTATAAAGGGGTGCAGCACCATGATGGGAATGTCGTGCTTGGCGCAATCCTCCAAACAGGAGATCAGCATATTTCCTACATGGATCCCTACATCGCCCTCCTGCCACATGGCAGACACATTGTTAAACGGTGCGTGAATCGAATTGTAGATCATACCGTACCGATCGGCAGCCGCACGCCAAAGCGGTGTTTTTTCTGCGTTCCAGCCGGTGAAAAAGCCGTCCCAGCCAACCTCGGCAAGCAGTTTTACGTGTCCATCGGGGGGCAGATGCGCGCTACCCATGGCGTTGATCGCATATTTGTACTTGCCTATATACATATCACTTGCGTCCGTTTGCGTAATAGTTCATCAGGCAGCCGTCCAGAATGATCTGCTTTTCGTTATCGGTCAAGCCCTTGACGTAAAGCGTCAGCGGAGCGGTCGAGCCGTCCGCGCAGATCACGGTTGCGTCAAACTGTTCTTCGCATCTGATCAGCTTCTCCCTGATATCGGGGACAAACACAAAGTCGCCCTCGGTATAGGGGAAAGGCGTGTCCGCATCTAAGGTAAAGGGCAGAATACCCCAGTTGATGCAGTTGGAGCGGTAACGCTTGGTGGCAAACTCATAGCAGATATTGGCAAAGCCGCCCAACACCTTTTGGCAGGATGCCGCTTGCTCTCGTGCGGAGCCGTCACCCGGCTTGTTTGCAAACAGACAAGAGCCAAACTGCGTGTTATGTGCCAGTACGTCCGCATCACCCACGGCAGCCAGAGCTGCTTGCAGCTTATCGGATACCGTGCCCGCTCTGCGATCCTTTTCCTGTGCGGCAACCGCCTTGGATCTGCCCACGTACTCGGGACAGCGGCGGGAGAGCGCAAACTCGGCAAGGCGCAGGGGATTGGAGCGGTAGGACGAGGTTTCACCCGAAGGGATCAGCTCGTCGGTGGTGGTGACGGGGTCACGGATAACCGCCGCCAGCTCAAGGAGCAGGTTGTCAGCAAGCGCATACTGTGCGGGCCAATCGGTGATATTGGGTCCCATCACAAGCGCGGTTTCGGGCTGAGGGTTGCCAAAGCCGTTGTAAACGCGTTTTTGATAAGGAGATGCGTCAAATTGATAAGAAAGGGGGGAAAAGTCATAATTAAGGTCGGTAGCCGCCGTGATCACGCCGCCGTTTGCTGCAGTCGCGGCGATCGAGCGTGCATCCATAAGTGCTACGCAGCTGATCTGCCCCTCACCCGGCTTGGAGCCCTCGCGGTTGGGGAAGTTGCGTGTAGTGTGACGCAAAGAAAGACCGTTATTAGCAGGCACGTCGCCCGCACCAAAGCAAGGTCCGCAGAACGATGGCTTGATGACAGCACCCTGCGCAAGCAGGGAAGCGGTCACGCCCTGCCTGGTCAGTTCTAAGGATACGGGAATACTGGTCGGGTAGACAGAGAGCGAAAATGCACCGTCGCCCACCTCGCCTGTCTTCAGGATGGCATCCGCTTCGCAAATGGACTCGTACATACCGCCAGCGCAGCCTGCGATCACACCCTGATCTGCGTGTACGCCGTCTGCGTCCACCTTGTTAGTCAAGGTCAGCGGTGCCCCCGGAAACAGCTGTGCTGCCTCGGCCTCCACACCTGCAAGCAGCTCCGCTGCGCGTGCATTGAATTCGTGAATGGTATAGACGTTGGAGGGATGGAAGGGCAGTGCGATCATGGATTCCACCTCGTCCAGCTTGATCTCAATCATGCGGTCGTAGTAAGCACCGTCCTCGGGGGCAAGGGGCGCATAATATTCGCCTCTGCCGTGCGCCTCGTAGAACGCCTTGGTGATCTCGTCGGTTGTCCAAATGGAAGAAAGACATGTGGTCTCGGTGGTCATGACGTCAATGCCGTTACGGAAATCCATGGAGAGGTTTGCCACGCCGGGGCCGACAAATTCCAGAATTCTGTTCTTGACAAAGCCGCCCGGGAAGGCTGCGCCCACCAGCGCAAGCGCGACGTCATGCGGGCCGATGCCGCGACGGGGCTTGCCCGTCAGATATACCAGTACCACCTCGGGGGCGGGAATGTCGTAGGTGTTGCAGAGCAATTGCTTGACAAGCTCGGGACCGCCCTCACCGACAGCCATGGTGCCCAAAGCACCGTAGCGGGTGTGAGAGTCAGAGCCGAGAATCATGCCTCCGCATAATGCAAGCTGTTCTCTTGCATAAGAGTGGATCACGCTTTGGTTTGCGGGCACGTAAATTCCACCGTATTTTTTGGCAGCCGAAAGTCCGAATACATGGTCGTCCTCATTGATGGTGCCGCCCACCGCACAAAGTGAGTTGTGGCAGTTGGTCAGCGCGTAGGGAATGGGAAACTGCTCCAAGCCCGAGGCGCGTGCTGTCTGAATGATGCCAACGTAGGTAATATCGTGAGAGATCAGGGCATCAAAGCGGAGCTTTAACACGCCCTTGTCATTGCTTGTGTTATGAGAAGCAAGGATGCTTGCCGCAATTGTTTTTTGACGTGCGGAATCCTTGTCTTGGTCACAGTTTCCGGGGCAGGGTGCACCGTTGCACAAAAACACGCCGGAATCGTACAGAGTCACTGCCTTCATAAGAGACCTCCGTGAGAAAATGAATTACGGTTATTATATCACATTATGCAAGAAAGGTCAATAGAAACTTGCAAAATCGAACAGAAATATTCGGGAGACACCGGCGATCAAACATTTGCGAAAATTTTGAAAAATCTCTTGCAAAAGAGCAGATTTTGTGTTATAATCATGATGTGTTGATATGCGTAGCATATTGTTTTGCTTTTTGATAGACTTATCACCCCGGAAAAGAGGATAATCAATATGGATTCTTTGAAAAAATATATGCCTACCGTTTTGTTGGTAGCAGGTGTCGTCTGTTTGCTGATTGCTGTAGTCATCACGGTTGCCACCGTTGCAGGCTGGAGCAATAACGTTGGTTTGATAAACGTCATGCTTATGATCGCCGCTGTGCTGTTCTTAGCTCTTGGCGGACTTGTGATGTATCTTGCCGCGATCAGTACCACCGTCACCAAGCATTTCTTCCTGTACGATAAAAATACAGGAAAGAATGTCAGACCGAGTGAGTTGACTTTTGACACGGTTAACAAACGTATGACTTACTTTATGTCACGTATGGCTTCCTCCGAGCGTCAGGTTTGGAGTGCAAATATTGTGGGCAGTGAGGACGAGCGTTTTGGCAGAAACGATGTGTACCGCCCCTTGATGGCATATAAGATGATTTACGACCTGACCGAGCATAACAGCCCCGAGTACTGGCGCCTGTTTGCCAAGGCAGACGTTGCCATTATTTCTTCGATCTGCGATGCCTTGAGTGACAACGACGATGCGCAGCTGGGTGCTACACTGGTGTTCTTGCGTGAACGCCATGCGGACAACCTTGATAAGATCAGCCGCTTCTTTATGGACAACCGCGCCTATATGCAAAAGCAAATGCTCAGATACGTACAGGCACACGTAGACAGTATGTACATGGAATGATCAAGAGGCGGGAGTTTCCCGCCTTTTGCTTTTTTATCCTTTAGTTGAAAGGAGCCTACTATGTTTCGTATTAAAGTTGCAGACGTTTGCGTAGAGATTGACAACCGCTATGGGTTTGTTGAGGACGTTTGCCGTGACTATATTATCAAAGGGGATGAACTGCCCGCGTTTCGCGTGCAGATTGCAAGTGATGAGGTGCACCGTATGCTTGCGGGAGCGACCTGGAATTTGACTGCGCCCATGGCGGAGAGCTATCTGATCAACCGCAGTCTTTGCCGTAAGATGGCAGAGTATGATGCCTACCTGTTCCACTCCGCTGTCGTATTGTGGCGTGGCAAGTGCATTGCCTTTTCGGGCAAGCGCGGCACGGGAAAGAGCACGCATATCGGACTGTGGAAGGACAAATTCGGTAAAGAGGTGACCGTGATCAACGGTGATAAACCGCTGCTTGCGCTGCGAAAGGGGAGGCTGATTGCCTACGGTACGCCTTGGTGCGGCAAGGAGGGGTGGCAAACCAACACATCTGCCGAGCTTGACGCTGTTGTCTTTTTAGAGCAGGCCAAGACCAACGATATCTCCGCGATTGATAAGCATGAGTTCACCCACCGCTTGGGTGAGCAGATATTGCCGCCTGCCAACCGCGATATGGCAGATCAGTTTGCATCACTGTTGCACCACACGGTCGAGCACGTGCCTGCTTACGTGCTGAAATGTAATATGAGTACAAATGCCGTGGATACTGTTGTTCGGGAGTTGTACAAGTGACATCGGAAAAAGTGTACTGAGGGTACGTCAGGCTTGAGCCTGACGTACCCTCTTTTTGCTTCTTTATCGAAAGAAAACCTTGACAAATTCTGCAGGATATGTTACAATGTAATTAAACTGGCGGAGAATGGTTTTTGATGCATAATCAGGGCATTTTTCGTCTCAAAAATGGCAACTTGGAGGACTTCCGAATGGAAAGAACGCAAACCAAAGGCAACCACAAGATCGCGCTTTTGTTTGATGCGGGCACGTTTGTGGAAACGGGCGCGTACATCAAGCGCGCGGGCTGTGCCGAGGAGTATGAGGGCGTGATCTGCGGCTATGGCGCAATAGACGGCAAACTGGCATTCGCTTTCGTACAGGATGGCGACCGCATGCAGGGCGCATTTGATGCAACAGGCGCGAAAAAGATCTCCGCGCTTTACAAAATGGCAATTTCTGCGGGTGCGCCCGTGATCGGCGTGTTTGACAGTGCAGGTGCGCTTGTGCCCGAGGGCAGTGCAGTGCTGTCTGCATACGGAGAGCTGCTTGCAAACATCAGTGCGGCATCCGGTGTTATTCCGCAGATCAGCCTGATCTCGGGTAGCTGTACGGGACTTTGTGCAGTAGCGGCGGGTATGTTTGATCTGAAGATCGCAGCCGATACCGCAAAGATCTATCTGACCGCCCGGGGCGACGAAGCTCCCGATGCGGACATTCTCTGCAAGAGTGAGGATGATGCATTTGCTGCGGCAAGAAAGCTGGTCGTGTTGCTGCCTCAGAATAATAAAGATTGTGCGATTGTACAGATCGCAGATTCTGCAGAGCGTGCGATCGATGCAGACGTGCAAGATACTCATGCACTGCTGACCGATATCTGCGATGCAGGGAACGCACTGCTCCTGGGTGAGCAGAATAAAGACGGTATGCTGTTGGCGCTTGCAACTGTTGGAGGTGTGACCGTGGGTGTTGTAGCAACCGACCGTGCACAAAACGGCGGCAAGCTGACCGATAAAGGCGCACGCCGCGCGGCAAAACTGGTCACGCTGTGCGATAGCTTACATATTCCCGTTGTCACTTTGGTCGATTCCGAGGGCATAGCGCCCAAGTGCACCGCTTGCGGTGTTAAAGCGTACGGCGCACTTTCGGGTGCTTACGCAACCGCAACCTGTGCCAAGGTGACTGTGGTTACCGGCAACGCTTACGGAGCAGCCTTTACGCTGCTTGGCAGCCGGGCACAGGGAGCAGACCTTGCGCTGGCACTGCCAGAGGTATGTATCAGCGCCATGGACCCTACCGCAGCCGTTGCATTCCTCTATAATGATGAGATCACGGCAGATAAGTCCCGCGCCGAAGTTGAGGCAGAGTACAAGGCTGCCAAGGCAAGCGCACAGGCTGCGGCTGAGAAGGGCGATATTGATGATATCGTGCCCGCCAAAGAGTTGCGCGCGCGTATCTGTGCAGCACTTTATATGCTGAGCACCAAGGCTGACGGCGCACTCAGCCGCCGTCATGCAAATCTGCCTCTGTAATTGGGAGGAAGATATGAATAAATCGATTTTGACAAGACTCTTGGCGCTTGTGTCGGTGATAGTGCTGATGCTTGGTATGTGTGTCGTAAGCATTTCGGCTGCCGAGCAGGTAACCGATGCCGATATCACCGAGCAAGTCCCCGATAAGCAGGTGACCGAAGAGGATCTTGGCGGATTTTTCTCGCCCAAGAGAATAGAATACGCCATTACGGTTACGCTGCAGGGCATGCTGATGATCTTTGCGGTGTTGAGCATTCTGTGGGGCATCGTCTCCTTGATGAAGGTGTTTTTCCATGATATTCCCGCAAAAAAGACTGCCAAAAAGGTAGCCCTTGCCAAGGCTGTAGAACAGGTAGCCGCTCCTGTGGCGCAGCCTGAGATCGCAGCCGCTCCCGCAGAGGACGATGGCGAGATCGTAGCAGCCATTACCGCAGCCATCGCTGCCATGCTGCAGAGCGAGGAATATAAGGGTCAATTTGAAAGCGGATTTCGCGTCGTGTCCTTTACTCGCAAGGGCGGCGCTTGGAACAAACAAAATTGAGAAAGGGTTTGGTACATCACAATGAAAAGATTTACAGTCACCGTAAACGGAACGGCATATGACGTCGTAGTAGAAGAGGTCAGCGAGGGCGCAGCCCCCGCTCAGGCTCCCGCAGCACCCAAGGCTGCTCCTGCACCCAAGGCAGCCCCCGCTCCCAAGGCAAGCGGCGCACAGGGTAGTGTGCAGGTAAAGGCACCCATGCCCGGTAACATTCTCAAGGTCAACGTCAAGGTTGGCGATAAAGTAAACAAGGACACCGTTGTTGCAGTGCTTGAGGCTATGAAGATGGAAAATGAGATTTTCGCAGGTCAGGACGGTACCGTTACATCGGTTGAGGTTGCACAGGGCACCGCTGTCACCGCAGACCAGGTCATTATCACTATGAACTGAGCCCGAAAGGATACGTAATATGCAAAACATACTTGACAGTTTGTTGGAATTTCTGACAGGCACGGGTATATGGCAGCTGTTTTTCAAGGCAGCCGAGGGCGATGCGCTATTCACGCTTGCGGATCAAGCGTGGGCATTTGACGTAAACTGCTGGCAGGTCGTGGTCATGATGCTGATCTCGTTCGTGCTTATTTATTTTGCTATTGTCAAAAAGTACGAGCCTTTGCTGCTTTTGCCCATCGCCATCGGTATGCTGTTGACCAACCTGCCCGGTGCAAATATGTTCCATCTCGATTTCTTTATTGCGGAATCGGTGAATTACATAGAGGTGCTGCATCACGGCGGTCTGCTTGACCTTTTATACCTTGGCGTAAAGCTGGGTATTTACCCCTGTCTGATCTTTATCGGCATCGGCGCGATGACCGATTTTACTCCCTTGATCGCAAATCCCAAGAGCTTGCTGATTGGCGCGGGCGCACAGCTTGGCGTGTTCGTTGCGTTCTCGGCAGCGCTGCTTACGGGCTTGTTCGGACTTGCAGCGGCTGCTGCGATCGGTATCATTGGCGGTGCGGACGGACCTACCGCTATTCAGGTCACAAAAACGCTTGCGCCCTCGTTGCTTGGTGCGATCGCCATAGCGGCGTATAGCTACATGGCTCTCATCCCCATGATACAGCCGCCCTTTATGCGTCTTTTGACCACCAAAAAGGAGCGTCAGATCAAAATGACGGGCTTGCGCAGCGTATCCAAGCTGGAAAAGATCCTTTTCCCCATTATCGTAACGGTCGTGGTCGGTATGATCGTGCCCGATGCGCTGACGCTGATCGGCTGCTTGATGTTCGGTAATTTGCTCAACGTATGCGGTGTGACAGAGCGTCTTTCCAAGACGGTGCAGAACGAGTTGATGAATATCGTCACGGTGTTCCTCGGCATCAGTGTAGGTGCTACGGCAAGTGCTGCAAACTTCTTGCGTCTTGAGACACTTGCGATCATCGGCTGTGGCTTGGTTGCATTCTGCATCTCCACTTGCGGCGGTCTGATCACCGCAAAGATCATGAACTGGATCACGGGCGGTAAGATCAACCCGCTGATCGGCTCTGCAGGCGTTTCTGCCGTTCCTATGGCAGCACGCGTATCTCAGCTCGAGGGTCAGAAGGCTGATCCCTCCAACTTCCTTTTGATGCACGCCATGGGTCCTAACGTCGCAGGCGTCATCGGCTCTGCGGTCGCGGCAGGCGTATTCCTGTCTATGTTCGGTTAATCAGAAAGGGAATTAGATATTATGGCACAACTCAAAATTACAGAAACCGTATTGCGTGACTCTCATCAGTCACTCATTGCGACAAGAATGACCACCGAGGAAATGCTTCCCATTCTGGAGGAAATGGATAAGGTAGGTTACCACTCCCTTGAGGCTTGGGGTGGTGCGACCTTTGACTCCTGTATGCGTTTTCTCAACGAAGACCCTTGGGAAAGACTGCGCACCATTCGCGCACACGTTAAGAATACCAAGCTGCAAATGCTGTTCCGAGGCCAGAACATTCTGGGCTATCGCCACTATTCGGACGACGTGGTCGCGTATTTCGTACAAAAGTGCATTGCCAACGGCATTGATATCATTCGTATTTTCGACGCACTCAACGATCCCCGTAACTTAAAGACTGCCATTGACGCGACCAAGCGCGAGGGCGGACACGTGCAAGCGGCGTTCAGCTACACCACGGGGCCCGTGTATACCATGGAGTACTATGCAAAGTACGCAAAGCAGCTTGAAGAGATGGGCGCGGATTCGATCTGCATCAAAGATATGGCGGGCTTGCTCAAGCCTTATGACGCTTACGAGCTTGTTAAGACGCTCAAATCCAGCACCTCTCTTCCCGTGCAGCTGCACACCCACTATACAGCAGGTCTTGCTTCCATGACGCTACTAAAGGCAGCAGAGGCGGGCGTAGACGTGGTGGATACCGCGATCTCGCCCATGGCAATGGGTACCTCGCAGCCTCCTACAGAGACTTTTGTGGCAGCCGTGCAGGGCACACCCTACGATACCGGTCTTGACCTTACACAGCTCAACAAGGTGTCCAAGCATTTCGCGCCTCTGCGTGAGAAGTATCTGGCATCGGGTCAGCTCAACCCCAAGGCACTGGCAGTTGACGTCAATGCGCTCCTTTATCAGGTGCCCGGCGGCATGCTTTCCAATTTGATGAAGCAGCTGTCCGACGCAGGCAGATCGCATCAGCTGACCGAGGTGCTGGAGGAAGTACCGCGCGTCAGAGCGGACGTGGGCTATCCTCCTCTGGTTACTCCTTCGTCCCAGATCGTTGGTACACAGGCTGTGTACAACGTGATCATGGGCGAGAGATACAAGACTGTGACCAAGGAGTTTAAGGATATCGTGCTTGGTAAGTACGGCAAGACCCCTATGGAGATCGACCCCGCATTTGCAAAGAGCATTATCGGTGACGCAAAGCGCATTGATTACAGACCCGCGGACGATCTTGCTCCCGAGCTTGACGCTATCCGCGCGCGTATTCCCGCAGGGCTTGTCGAGCAGGACGAGGACGTGCTTTCCTTTGCACTGTTTGAGCAGATCGCACTCAAGTTCTTTGAGTACAGAAAGAACCAAAAGTACGGCGTGGACGCAAACGCTGACAAAGCAAACGGCATTCATACCGTGTAAAATAGAAAAAAGGACAGGAAACTGTCCTTTTTTTATACCCAAAAAACGATGAAAAGTTTTCGCCCGCCTTTTTCAAAAGGCGGCGCAGTCGAGGGCGCGCAGCCCTCGTCGTGCCCACAGGCGCGAAACTTTCCTTACGGTGTTTTTGGTTCTTTTTGCACCAACGGTGTCAAAAAGAACGGAAACACATTTCTCACATAAACAAACAAGGGAGTTACCTTATGCAGGCAGCTTTCTTATTCTTTTACATTGAGAAAAATCTCTCCGTTCTTTTTTGACGGAGTAGCCGCAAAAAAGAACCAAAAAACGGCGTAAAAAGTGTTTCGTCTCTGCGGAGGCGACCAAGGGCGCTGCCCTTGGAGCCCGGTCGCTTTTTGAAAAAAGCGACACAAAAACTTTTCAAAAGGAGTTTTCTTAATTTGTGCAAAAACATTTGACAAAAGGGAAATGTTGTGTTATAATACTATGATTAGAGTATAATCTATAACTATGCCCAAAGGAGGGATGAGAATGGTTACCGTCACGGGCGTGGAACAGGGAAGCCGTGCTGCGCGACACGGCATTATGGCAGGCGATATCCTGATCTCGATCAACGGACGAGAGATCCGTGACGTGCTGGATTACCGTTTTCACCTTGCCAATACAACGGTAGAGCTTGTGCTGCACCGCGGAGCACAGCTTGTGAGCGTTACCTTGCATAAGCGCGAATACGACGACATCGGTCTTGATTTTGAAACACCGCTCATGGATAAAAAGCAGCGCTGTGAGAACAAATGCATCTTTTGCTTTATTGACCAATTGCCTGAGGGTATGCGCGAAACTTTGTATTTCAAGGACGACGACTCTCGCTTGTCGTTTTTGCACGGTAACTATATTACCCTGACCAATATGCAAAAGAGCGATATTGACCGCATCATCGAAATGCACATCAGCCCGGTCAATATCTCGGTGCATACCACCAATCCCGATCTGCGCTGCTTTATGCTGCGCAATAAGCGTGCGGGAGAGGTGCTTTCCTATATGAAACGTCTTGCTGATGCAGGAATTACACTTTGCGGACAGATCGTACTGTGCCGCGGTATCAACGACGGAGATGAGCTTGACCGCACGCTTGCCGATCTCAAAGCTCTTTACCCCGCCATGTCCAGCGTTTCTGTTGTACCGGCAGGACTGACACGCTACCGCGATAAGCTGTACGAGCTGACTCCCTATACCCCGGAAGAATGTGCACAAATCATTGCTCAAGTCAACCGAGTGGGCGATGCTTGCGAGCGTGAATATGGCACGCGCATCTTTTGCTGTGCGGACGAGCTTTACCTCTCGGCAGGTCTTCCGTTACCCGACGAGTCCTATTACGGTGACTACGACCAGATCGAAAACGGTGTGGGTATGATCACCTCGCTGTGCACCGAGGTGGCTACCGAGCTTGACTACGCGGAAGAATACAGAGAAAAATTCAAAGCCCCCCGAAGCGTCAGCATTGCCACAGGTGTGGCTGCGTATGATACTGTCTGTGCGCTTGCCGGGCAGCTCGAGCAGACCTTTGAAGGCTTGCAGATCAACGTCTATCGTATTATCAATCACTTTTTCGGCGAAACTATCACGGTCGCAGGACTCTTGACGGGCAGGGATATTTCCGAGCAGCTCAAGGGTCAAGACCTTGGCGATTGCCTTCTGATCCCCGAAAATACTTTACGTGCAGGGGAGGACACCCTGCTTGACGACATGACCGTGCCGCAACTGTCAAAGATGCTCGGCGTGTCTGTTACCCCCTCGCCTAACGATGGCATCGGCTTTATTGAGTCGGTACTTGGAGTAAAATTGTGTGACTGAGACTAAAGGAGTATATATATGTCTAAACCTATCATTGCAATCGTGGGTCGTCCCAACGTGGGCAAATCGACCCTGTTCAATAAATTGATCGGTGAACGCCGTTCCATCGTTGAGGACGTGCCCGGTGTCACTCGTGACCGCATTTACGGCGAAACCGAGTGGAGAGGCAAGAAGCTTGCCGTTATCGACACGGGCGGTATTGAGCCCAAGACGGGTGACATCATTCTCTCACAAATGAAGAACCAGGCGCAGATCGCTATCGACGATGCAGATGTCATCGTATTCATGTGCGACGTGCGCACGGGTCTGACCGCCAATGACCGTGATATTGCAGTCATGCTCAAAAGAAGCGGTAAGCCTATCGTGCCTTGCATTAATAAATGCGACCGCATCGGAGATCTGCCTTACGAATTCTATGAGTTCTACGAGCTTGGCTTTGCTTGTGATCCCATTGCCGTTTCCTCTATCCACGGCACGGGCTCGGGAGACCTCTTGGATGCTTGTCTGGAATCTCTTGGCGAGTGGGAGGATACTACAGAAGAGGACGACTCCATAAAAGTTGCCGTTATCGGAAAGCCCAACGCGGGCAAATCCTCCATCATCAATCGCTTTATCGGACAGGAGCGCATGATCGTTTCGGATATCGCAGGTACTACGCGTGATGCGGTTGATACCAAGGTGGAAAACGAGCAGGGCAAGTTCACCTTCATCGATACCGCAGGCATTCGCCGTCAGGCAAAGATCGACGATAAGATCGAAAAATACAGTGTATTGCGTGCACATATGGCTGTGGAGCGTGCCGACGTTTGCCTTCTGTTGATCGATGCCTCCACAGGGATTACCGAGCAGGATGAGAAGATCGCGGGTATTGCGCACGAGGCAGGTAAGGCGACCATCATTGTAGTCAACAAGTGGGATGCTATTGAAAAGGATAACAGCACGGTCAAGCAGTATACGGAAAAGATCCGTACAGCACTTGCATATATGCCTTACGCACCGATCCTGTTTGTTTCTGCCAAGACCGGGCAGAGAATCCCCAATATTTATGAGCATATCAATTACGTGCACAATCAAGCCAATACGCGTATTTCGACAGGTATGCTCAACGACGTGCTTGCCGAGGCGACTATGCGCACCCAGCCTCCTACGGATAAGGGCAGAAGGCTTAAGATCTATTATATGACCCAGATCAGCGTAGCCCCTCCTACCTTTGTTATTTTCTGCAATAATATCGAGTTGTTCCATTACTCCTACCAGAGATATTTGGAAAATTGCTTGCGTGACACCTTTGGTTTCCGCGGGACGCCCATCAAACTGATCATCCGACAGAAGGGCGACGATAAGGTTTGATTTTGAAAGGATATTACTATGTTTATCGATAACGTAAAGGTGTACCTCAAGGCAGGGGACGGCGGCAATGGTGCTGTGTCCTTCCGCCGTGAAAAATATGTGGCTGCGGGCGGCCCCGACGGAGGCGACGGCGGAAAGGGCGGCAACGTGGTGTTTCGTATTGATCCCGGTGCAAACACGCTGCTTGCATTCCGCTATCAGCGCAAATTCATCGCCGAGCGCGGCGGTGACGGCAAGGGAGCCAAGTGTCACGGCGCGACCGGTCAGGATGCAGTTGTGTTAGTGCCCCCCGGAACGCTGATCAAGGACGTAGAGAGTGGTAAGATTATTCACGATATGTCCGAGAACGACGGTGCAGACTTTATTTGCTGCCGCGGCGGCAAGGGCGGCTGGGGAAACAAGCACTTTGCAACACCTACAAGACAAGTGCCGCTGTTTGCCAAGAACGGCACAAGAGGACAGGAAAAGGAAGTACTGCTTGAGCTCAAGATGCTGGCAGATGTTGGTTTGATCGGCTACCCCAGCGTGGGCAAGTCGTCCATTCTTGCGCGCATCAGCTCTGCAAAGCCCAAGATCGCGGATTATCATTTCACCACGCTCTCTCCCAATCTGGGCGTGGTCAGCACGGGCGGTGAGAGCGGCTTTGTGGCTGCGGATATCCCCGGACTGATCGAGGGTGCTGCCGACGGCGCAGGTCTTGGCCATGCATTTTTGCGTCATGTTGACCGTTGCAGACTGCTATTGCACGTTGTGGATGTAGCAGGCGTAGAGTACAGAGATCCTATCGAGGATATCAAGACCATTAACACTGAACTGGAACGCTATTCACCCGAGCTTGCATCTCGTCCGCAAATTATTGTTGCCAACAAGATCGATGTGCTTGATCCTGAGCAGGTGGATGTGAAGGCGTTTGAAGCATTTGTTAAGGAAAACGGTTGGGAGTTGTTGTATGTTTCTGCCGCAACGGGGCAGGGGCTCAGTGAAATGATCCGCCGTGTGGCAGATCGACTTATTGATCTGCCGCCCATGACCGTATACGCAGCAGAATACGCCGAAGAGGACGCATACGTAGGAGGCGGCAAGGACACCACCATCACCTACGATCACGGTGTATACTACGTGGAGGGTGAGTGGCTGTATAACCTGATGGGAACCATCAATTTCAGTGACTACGAGTCACTCAACTATTTCCAGAAGGTACTGCAAAAGAGCGGTGTGTTTGAAGCTCTTGAAAAGAAGGGCTGCCGCGACGGAGATACCGTTTGCATCTACGACTTTGAATTCGACTATGTTAAATAAGGAGGTCACGCATGAATATTTGGCACGATATTGACCCCGCAGAGATCACACCCGAAAAATTTACCTGTGTGATCGAGATTCCCAAGGGTAGCAAATGCAAATACGAAATGGATAAAAAGACGGGTATCTGCCGCCTTGACAGAATACTGTACACAGCTACGCATTATCCTGCAAACTATGGCTTTATTCCGCGCACCTTTGCAGACGACGGAGACCCTTTGGACGTGCTGGTACTGTGTGACGAGCCCATTTATCCCTTGACGCTGGTGGACGTCTATCCTATTGGCGTGGTTCGCATGATCGACGGCGGCAAGCTGGATGATAAGATCATTGCGTTGCCTTGTACAGACCCCACTTATCGTGACGTCAAGTCTTTGGACGAACTGCCCAGACACGTATTTGATGAAATTATGCATTTCTTTACGGTGTACAAACAGCTTGAAAACAAGCAGACCGCTGTCGAACAGCTGCACAGCGCAGAGGATGCCAAGCGTATTATCAAGGAATCGATTGATCAGTATTTGATGATGGAAGCCCGCGGTGATTTTGCAGGGCATATGTAAAATAGATAAGATCGGCAAGCAGGGAGAGATACTCTTTAACGAGCATTACGCCCTGCTTGCCGTTCTTTTTGAGGCTTTGGCGCGTCACAGAGGATAGTTTTCGGTAACGTTAAAGATTTCATGAAGAGCTGTCTGCCGTGAGACGCAAAACAATCTCATTCTCTTCTTGAAAATTCACAAAAAATATGTTATAATAAAGCAAATCCCACAGGAGGTAGCGTAGGATGCGCATTATGTTCGTATGCCACGGCAATATTTGCCGTAGCCCCATGGCGGAATTTGTGCTCAAACAGATGCTCTCGGAGCGAGGCATAGCGCAGGAGTTTATTGTCGCGTCAAGTGCCACCAGTACCGAGGAGATATGGGAGGGCGTGGGCAATCCCGTCTATCCGCCTGCCAAAGCAGAGCTTGCACGTCATGGAATATCCTGCGAGGGCAAGCGTGCAGTGCAACTGACGCGTGCCGATTACTCCCAATATGACCTCTTTATCGGCATGGACAGCGCCAATATCCGTAATATGCACCGTATCTTGGGCGGTGATCCGCATGGGAAAATCCACAAACTCATGGACTATACAAGCAAGGGCGGCGACGTTGCCGACCCGTGGTATACCCGCCGCTTTGACGTGACCTACGCCGATGTGAAAGCCGGCTGCGAGGGGCTTTTGAATGAATTTATGAAAAAGGGGAACTGACATGAACTTTACCGAAATTGCACAAAATCGCCAATCCTGCCGCAGCTATGACGCAGGCAGAGAAGTGGAACAGGAAAAATTGAACACCATACTGGAAAGCGCGCGTCTTGCCCCCTCGGCTTGCAATGCGCAGCCCTACAAGATCACGGTCTGCCGCGGTGAGGTTGCCGCAAAGGTTGCAAAAGCCGTGCAGGGCATGGGCATGAATAAATTTGCATCTGATGCCCCTGTCATGCTGGTGCTTTCTGAGCAGCCGTATAATGCAACTGCTGCTTTGGGTGCTAAGGTCAAGGGAAATGACTATCGCTCAATCGACATCGGTATCATGACTGCCTATCTGACAGCAGAAGCCACCGCGCAGGGACTGTCTACCTGCATCCTCGGCTGGTTGGACGACTCTGCCATTCGCAAGATCTGCGATCTGGACGCGCCCGTGCGCCTTGTGGTCACGCTGGGATATGCCAAGGCGGACGATAAGCTGCGCACCAAAAAGCGCAAGGATATAGACGAACTTGTATCTTACGTGGAGGAATGACTATGCGAGTAGAACGGATTGTTGCAACCAAAGACAAAATTGAATTAGTCGTGCCCGAAATGCCCATTTTGTGCCACGTGTATGCCGAGGCGCGTCTGCCGCTTGTTACCGGGGACGCTAAGCGTAAGCATCATGGCAAGATTGTTATGGTGACCGATAAGAAGCACAAACGTAGTATCATGTTTGACCGCTATGCCGGTGATGTTGACCTGCTGCTTTGCCGCTTTGAAGCGGTCGTGGACGGCAAGCCTATCGGTGGCGTGCGATACGTGACCGATATGACAGAGGAATGCTCCGCATCCGCGCCCGCACCCTTTAGGGTTGACCGCCCCGTGGGTACGTGGGTGACATCTATTCCCGAGGACATTGATTACCTTGGCATGGGCTGCATGATGACCGAGATCAACAGCCCATGGATCCAGACCGTTACCCCCACCGAGCAGGATATCCCGCACACCTTTTGCGGCAAGACATATTATTTTGAGAAAAATATCATGGATCTGTACGACAGACTCATGCAGCCTTGTATTGAAAGGGGAATCCCTTGCCTGATCCGCGCGATCAACCGCTTTTCCTATAGGCTTAAGGGTTCGGACGACGCGCTGACAAGCATTATCGGTCATCCCGGCTACCAGTCCACCGGCTTTAACGAGCAAATGAGCGCCTTCAACCTGCGTACGGAAGAGGGGTTTTGGATGTATTGCGCCTTTATCGACTTTATGTGTGCGCGCTACATGGATGCATCAAGTCCGCTGTACTGCAGCGACGTCATGGATATCGGCAACGAGATCAATGCGCAGGATGTGTGGCACAACATGGGCGCGATCTCCTGCGCGGATCTCATGGAGGAATATACCGTTTGCTTGCGTTTGGCGCACCTGATCGCACGCAAATATAATGCAAACTCGCGCGTCAATATCTCGCTTGACCACTATTTTGCCACCGCGCTCAAGGATGACGATCAGCATATGTATCACGGTCGTTCTGTCCTTGCATATCTTGCAGAGTATTGCAAGCGCGACGGTGATTTTGATTGGGGCATTGCGGCGCATCCGTACCCCGAAAACCTTACCAAGCCCGATTTCTATAACGATACCACCGCAACATATGATTGGAACACGCCGCGCATCACCATGAAAAATCTCGAGATGCTGCAAGCCCTGGTCGAATTGCCCGCATTTCTGTACCGCGGCAGGGTGCGCACGGTGGTGTGCGACGAGCAGGGCTTCCACACCGATTATAACGACCCCGAATCCGAGAACAAGGGCGCATATGCCTTTGTACTGCTGATGCAAAAGCTTGCAAACTGCCCCAATATCACTTGGTTCTTGATCAACCGCTACGCCGATATGCCGCTTGGCGATGAAAGCGACTTGCACCTCGGCTTGCGCTACGAAAAGGGCTATGCCGACGATATGCACCTCTTGATCCATCCGGGTGACTATAAAAAGATCTGTTACGCCATGCGTGCGATAGGCACCGACGAATGGCAGACGTGGATAGACGAGGCAAGGGAATACATAGGTGCCGAGTTGTACGACAGCCTGCTTGCGCCCACGCTGCCCGATATTTCGGTCGATTTGGAGGGTTGGAAGCAATGAACAGAGCAAAGCTTGCCATAAGTGGCTTGATCAAGTATCTGCTTGGCACTGTGCTGGTGGGTGCGCTGTTATTTCTGCCCGCGTGGACGCTCGCGTACCCCGGTGCGTGGCTGTTTATCGGTGTGCTGTTTTTGCCCATGCTGGTCATGGGAGTAATGATGCTGATCGCTGCGCCGGATCTGCTTGCCAAACGCTTGTTGCATAAGGAAAAACAAAAGGCACAGAAGGGAGTTGTGGGCCTTTCGGGGCTGATGTTCCTTGGCGGCTTTGTACTGTGCGCGCTGGATTTTCGGTTTGCGTGGTCACACGTGCCCACGTGGCTGATGATAAGCGCAGCTGTCATGTTTCTGATCGGTTATGCCATGTACGCCGAGGTCATGCGCGAGAATGCGTATCTGTCGCGCACGGTCGAGGTGCAAGAAGGACAGAAGGTGATCAGTACAGGGCTTTACGGTGTTGTACGCCACCCCATGTACCTTGCCACGCTGATGATGTTCCTGCCCCTGCCGCTGATTTTACAATCGTTCTGGGGGCTTTGCGTGTTCGCCGTATATCCGGTGCTGATCATCATACGCATCGTAAACGAGGAACGACTGCTTTGTGCCGAGCTTGATGGGTATGCAGCGTATAAGAAAAAGGTCAGATACAGACTTATCCCGTTTATTTGGTAAAATACATAAAATCAAAAGCCAACGCTGTGACGGGCGTTGGCTTTTGGCGTTTGTTGGGGGAGATGTGAGGAAACCGTTTCCGTTCTTTTTGGCAAAATTGCCGCAAAAAGAACCAAAAACGGCGAAGTAAATATTTCTCGCCTGCGGGCGCGACTTGGGGCGCCGCCCCAAGTCCCCGCAAACTTTTGGAAAAGTTTGATCAAAACTTTCATCCTGTTATACGTATCCTAAGTTGATTTCGCTGCCAATTTTCTTACAAAATCGTTGATCTCGTTGCCCACCTGTGTGATCTCGTCCCAAAAATCCTTGGCGGTCATGCGCGAGATGCCGTAGCTGACGGCAGAGAACTGGAGCAGTCTGTCACCCGTGACCACGCGGATGCTGTAGTCGGGTCCTAAGTCGTGCATGACCTGCTCGATATAAGCGTCCGCTGTTTGATCTTGTCGTGTGTATGTTATACGGTAACCGTCGTGGCTGATCTCCGCGCCAGCGCCATCTTTGACCAAATATGCGTCAAACACCAGCAGAACGTCTGTCTTGGTAAATGCATGGTAATTACTCATAATGTCCATCAGCTCCTCGCGCGCCTTTTCCAGGCTGTAATCTGCGACCGTTTTGAGCTCCTCCCACGCATATATCACATTGTATCCGTCCACGATCAGCAGATTCTTGGGAGCTTTGACCGTCTTGGGCTTTCTCTGCGCTTTGCCGTTTGCCACCGTGATCTTGGGTTCGGAGTATCGCTTGCGGCGGATCGGACCAAACTCGCGCAACATAATGGCTTCCAGGTCCTCATCGCTCAACTCAAATTTTTTAGCCAAGTTTTTTGCCTTGGGCATAACTACTGCTGATGCTTGCGAGAGCGAGATGCCTGCGTCAAGATGCTTGTGTGCGTCCACTTCCTGCCAGGGCACGATCACGCCTGCACCGTGCGAACAGAACACCGAATGTGGCGAGTTTTCAAGGTCTGCTTCGGGATCATAGCCGATTTTTGCGATGATCTCGTCCGCATTGTGGCAGGGCTCGTATCCGTCCGAGGTGCAAAACAATCTGCCCGTTCCGCGCGTGTATGCAATGACCTCGCGCGTGTAGTCATGCAGGGTGGATACGGGACCTCGACCCGTAATGACAGTCACGTTCTCGTTCGAGCTTTCTATTGCGTAGCTTGCATATCTTGCTTGCAGATCGTTCATGGCGCGTCCGGTCAGCGTGCCGGGAATCTCCAGCCTGAACTTGTAAAAAGGCTCCAGCAGGGTGCAGCCCGACTTCATCAAGCCGTGTCGTACCGCGCGAAGGGTCGCCTCGCGGAAGTCGCCACCTTCTGTGTGCTTTAAATGTGCCTTGCCCGCCACCAGCGTGACCTTGGTATCGGTCAGCAATGCGCCGATGCACGTGCCGCGGTGGTCTTTCTCGTACAGATTGTGCAAAACAAGCCTCTGCCAGTTCAGATCAAGTACGCTTTCCGACACGCGTGAATCAAAGATCAGCCCCGTGCCGCTTGGCTGCGGTTCGATCAACAGCTGCACCTCGGCATAGTGGCGCAACGGCTCATAGTGACCGATACCCACCGTCTTGGCTGCAGCCTTTTCTTTATATAGTATCCTACCGGTATCAAGTGTACAATCAATGCCGAATCTGTCGCGGATCAAGCGGCGAAGCAGGTCGATCTGCACTTCGCCCATCAGCCGCGCCTCGATCTGCTCAAGTTCGGTATTCCAATAAAGGTGCAGGGAAGGCTCTTCCTCCTCCAGCTCCTTGAGCTTGGGAAAATACACCGCCACATCGCATTCCATTGGCAGAGAGATGCGATAAGAGAGCACAGGTTCAAGCACAGGCTTACCGCTATCTGCTTCAAGACCAAGTCCTTGACCGATATAGGTTGTCGAGAGTCCCGGCAAAGCACAGATCTCGCCGGCCTCAGCTCTTTCTGTCTGTTCAAATTTGTCGCCCGAGTAAAGACGTAGCTGCGTGACCTTTTCAGCGTATTTTTTGCCGTCTGCACCAAGATAGGTGATCTCGTCGCGCGCACAAATACTGCCGCCCGTAATTTTCACGTATGTCAGGCGCGTATTTCCCGCGCGTGCGATTTTGAATACCCGTGCAGCAAAGTTGCCCATATCGTACACGGGAGAGAGCGTATAGGTGTCCAACACATCGAGCAAAAACTCCACGCCTTGCATACGCAGAGCAGAGCCAAACAAGCAGGGGAACAGGCGGCGCGCAGCGATCAGCTGCGCAATGTCGTCCTTGGCGATCGCCTCGCCGCAGAGGAAGCTGTCCAAAAAATCATCATGCACCAAAGCCAGTCGCTCGTCAAGCTGCGCCTTGGTATCCGTATCGTAAAAGGGAATGACGTGCTGTGAGAGTGCGCAAAGCTCGTCCGCCAGCTCCTGCTTTTGCTTGATGGCTATGTCGGTCTTGTTAACAAAAAGTAGTGTGGGCACGCTATAATGCTCTAACAGCTGCCACAGCGTACGCGTGTGATTTTGCACGCCATCGGTGCCGCTGACCACCAAGATAGCATAATCCAAAAGCGTCAGTACGCGCTCTGCTTCGGAGGAAAAGTCCACGTGTCCGGGAGTGTCAAGCAGAATATAATCGCAAGCATTTGTGGAAAAGCGCGCCTGCTTGGAAAATACGGTAATGCCGCGCTCACGCTCAACTGCGTGCGTATCAAGATAAGTGTTGCCGTGATCCACGCGTCCGAGAGTGCGGATCTTGCCCGAAAGATAGAGCAATGCCTCAGAAAGCGTGGTCTTGCCCGCGTCCACGTGCGCAAGTATACCGATTGTCAGCTTTTTCTTCATACGGTTGCTCCTTTCTTTCATATTACCAATTATTCTACCACATTCCATGTACGATTTCAAGAGCCAAAGCTTTGAAAAAACGATATACAGTTGTCTTTTTTACCAAAAATTGCACTACATTCTTGTATTGTATTTTTTGTCGTATCTCGTTGACTTTTCCTATATATTGTGATAAAATGAACGTTAAGGGGCGGTCAGGCACAATATGCTGACCGTTATCCGGAATTTTATAAAAAAGGGGAGTAACCATGGCTAAAAAATTAGTTTACGACATCCATGACAAGCCGAAGTTTGGCAATATGCTCATCTTTGCTTTGCAGCAGGTGCTGGCAATTCTGGCAGCCACCATTGCAGTACCCGCCATTATCGGCCTTCCGACACAAATGCCCGCCGCTATTTTCGGTGCTGGCGTTGGCACGCTGATCTATCAGCTGTTTACCAAGTTTAAGAGCCCTGTGTTCTTAGGCAGTTCGTTCGCATTCCTGAGCTCACTGGGCGTTGCTCTTGCATACGGTTATTGCGGCATTTTGCTTGGCTCGGTTATTGCGGGTCTTGTATATGTCGTGCTGGCTGTGATCATCAAGCTGGTTGGCACCGACTGGGTGTCCAAACTCATGCCTCCCGTTATCATCGGTCCCACGGTTACCATCATCGGCCTCTCTCTTGCAGGAAATGCAATGGGTGATATGGTAAAGGCAAACGCAGATGCCGTCAACGGTGGCTACAATCTTGTTGGCTTGCTTTGCGGTCTTGTCACCTTCATGACAGTTATCATTTGCTCCACGCAGAAAAAGTACACTATGCCCAAGCTGATCCCGTTCATCATCGGTATCGGTGCAGGCTATGCAGCTGCATCCGTTTTCACCGTGATCGGTCTGGTTGCAGATATCGAGTATCTCAAGATCATCAACTGGCAGCCCGTTATTAACAATTTTGTCAATGCAGACGGTGCGTTCAAGGGCATCTCTGCTATCTTCAGTCTGCCCAAGTTTGCTCTGGTAGAAGGTATCAAGGAGCTTGTGACCGGCAACATGTCCGAGGAGATCCTGCAAGCCAACGGCGGTGCGGTTCCGTTGATCGATTTCGCAAACATCAAGGATTCTCTCGGCTCAGTTCTGACTGTTGTCGTGGCATTCCTGCCCGTAGCACTGGTTGTGTTTGCAGAGCACATTGCAGACCACAAGAACCTGTCCTCCATCATTGACCGCGACCTGATCAAAGATCCCGGTCTGTCCAACACCCTGCTGGGTGACGGTGTCGGCTCTATTGCAGGCACTGCATTCGGTGTTTGCCCCAACACCACCTACGGTGAGTCCGTTGGTTGCGTTGCAATTACCGGTAATGCATCTGTTATCACCATCACCACCGCTGCCGTTATGTGCTTAGTGCTGTCCTTTATCAGCCCCCTGATGGCTGTGCTGCAGACCATTCCTTCTTGTGTTATGGGCGGCGTTTGCCTGACTCTGTACGGCTTTATCGCAGTTTCGGGTCTGAAGATGTTCAAGAATCTTGACCTGAACGAGAGCAAGAATCTGTTTGTCGTATCGGCTATCCTGATTGCAGGTATCGGCGGTCTGAGTTTGCAGATCCCTTACTCGGTCGGAGCGGATGGCATCATTGCCAAAACTCTGCAAGTCACCCCGATTGCAACGGCACTCCTTCTTGGCATCCTGACCAACTTCATCCTGTCCAAGTTTGACAAGAAGAAGGCCGAATAAGCTTTGTTAAACAGAATACTTATGCCCACCGCGAAAAATTCGCGGTGGGCTTTTTTATAACGTTTTGGAAACATTTCTCCAATAAAACGTCAAAAACAGCGGTGTATCATATAGGCACAAAGGCAAAAGGAGGACATCAAAATGTCTATAATCGCACAAACCAATGAAAAGATTGCAGAGAAGGTGGCCGACGGCTACAAGAAGATTGAAACCGGCGTTGTGGACGGCTATAAGAAGATGGAGAGCGGCGTGGTCGAAGGCTTTGAAAAGGTCACCGACAAGTGCGTTGAGGTGCTGTTTGCAAAAGAGGGCGAAAGCGTACAGGATGCCAAGAACAGACTTTCCGGTAAGTAATTCCAAATACATAAAATTATAAAATAAAATTTTGAGAGGTAATGAAAGATGAATAAGAACGATCAGCAGTATATGGCACAGAAGATCAGAGCACAGTATGTGACAAAGCAGAGCAGTGAGCTGGACACGTTGCGTGAGCTTGACGCGAAGGTAAAGCGTCCCGCAAACGTATTCGCATACGTATTTGGCAGCATCAGCGCAATCGTGATGGGTGCAGGCATGAGCTTTGTAATGACCGACATCGGACAAATGCTGGGACTTGGCGATACCATGCTTATTGGAATCGCTATTGGTATTGTAGGCTTGGCTATGGCGCTTTTGACCTATCCCATTTACAATGGTATTCTCAGCAGCCGTAAGAAAAAGTACAGAGCGGAAATACTCAAGCTGAGCGAAGAGCTTTTGAAAAGACAATAATCACCGGAAGATCGGGCAACTGCAAGCGCGTTGCCCGATCATTATTATCCGCTGTTCAGCAGGAAAAGGCACAATAATTTTTCGGAAAAAGTGAAAATGCAAACAAAACTTTAACATTTATCTGTTAAAATAAAAAGGCAAAAGCAATATTGCGTCCTTGGAGGATAAAGATATGTTCAAAATATTAATTGTGGAGGATGACCGAGATCTGAACCGCAGCGTTTGCTCATTTCTCAATAATTCGGGATACGAAGCAGTTGGCTGTCTTGATGCTGAAAGCGCATATGACGAAATGTATAAGACAACATTCGACTGTATCGTATCGGATATTATGATGCCAAACATTGATGGTTTTGAGTTCGCCAAGACCGTGCGCTCCCTCAACAACGATATTCCGATCTTGTTTATGACCGCCCGTGATGATTTTGCATCCAAGCAAAGAGGCTTCCGTATCGGTATCGACGATTATATGACCAAGCCCATCGACCTTGACGAGCTTTTCTTACGGATCGGCGCGCTTTTGCGACGCGCCAAGATCGCCTCAAGCCATCGTATAGAAGTGGGAGAATTCGTTATGGATGCAGACGAGCGTTCTGCTTCTCTGAACGGGGAGGAAATACCCTTGACGGTAAGAGAATTTGACCTTCTTTACAAGCTCTTGTCTTATCCGAAAAAGACCTTTACGCGCACGCAGCTGATGGACGAATTCTGGGACGTGGATACGCAGGCAAGTACGAGAACGGTTGACGTATATATGACCAAGCTCCGTGCGAAGCTCTCGGACTGTGACTCTTTTGAAATTCAGACCGTTCACGGTCTTGGCTATAAGGCGGTGATAAAGTGAAAAAAGGAGACACGACGAAAAAGATACTTGGCACCCTGAGCAGCTTTTTTGTCTTCTTTCTGCTTGCCGCATTTGTAACCACTTGTTGTATTATGCTGTTTATATCAACATTACAGAGCTCTATCGGTCGAGAGTTCACACAAGAAGAAATTACGCTTGCCGCTAAAATCACAATGCTCAACGTAATACTTTTGAGCGTCGGCATGGCTGTCATTGATTTTGTTCGCCGTAAGCTCACGGTAGAACGCCCGGTAAAGCGAATTACCGATGCGACCTCGAAAATGATAGAAGGGGATTTCAGCGTTCGCATTGAGCCTATCGCAAAATTTGCTACCGATGACAGCTTTCATGAAATTATTGAGTGTATCAATAAAATGGCTACAGAGCTTTCGGGCGTGGAAACATTGCGTACCGATTTTATTGCCAACGTATCGCACGAAATGAAAACGCCTCTTGCCGTGATACAGAATTACGGCACACTCTTGCAGACTCCCGATCTTCCCGAAGAAAAGCGTATAGAATACGCAAAGGCAATTACCGATGCTTCGCGCCGTCTTGCAGATATGATGACCAATATTCTCAAGCTCAACCGCCTTGAAAATCAGCAGATCTATCCGCAGATTGAAAAATACGACCTCGGTGAGCAGCTTTGTGAGAGCCTTTTGCAGTATGAAAGCACGTGGGAAAGAAAGAATATTGAAATTGAAACCGATATTGCGGAGAACGTGATGGTATTTGCCGATGCGGAGCTTCTCTCGCTCGTGTGGAACAACCTTTTTTCCAATGCTTTCAAATTTACCGAAGATGGCGGCAAGGTAACACTCATGCTTACGTCAGATCAAAAAAATGCTACTGTTAAGATAGCCGATACGGGATGCGGAATGAGTGCAGAGGTTGGCGCACATATCTTTGAAAAGTTCTATCAGGGCGACACCTCACACGCAACCCAAGGCAACGGACTCGGATTACCTCTCGTAAAAAGAGTGATTGACATTATGCAAGGCGAGATTAGCGTAGAAAGTGCCGTTGATATTGGCACAACGTTTACCGTAAAGATCAGGAGGGCTGAAAATGGATTGGAAGAAACTCGGTAAAGCCTTGCTGTTTCCGCATATAGCGATTATGATCATCCTCATTCCCATTGCCGCCGTTCTGCTCGTCGGCTCGATGGTATTTATCGGAACGGAGTCCGTTATAGCATATATTTCATATGTCCTTGCCACTTATACCCTAACGATTTGGTGCTTTAAGATTCCAACACTTATCAATTTTTTTAAAACATTCAAAAATGAAAACAAATATGCAAGACGTTGGCAGGACGATACACGCCTGCGCGTGAATGTATCGCTCTACGGCTCGCTTGCTTGGAACGCCCTGTATGGAATTCTTCAGCTATGGCTCGGTTTTTACCACCACACCTTTTGGTTCTACTCCCTCGGCGCATACTATATCTGCCTTGGCGTAATGCGATTCTTCTTGCTTTTGCACACAAGAAAGTACGCTCCCGGACAAAAAATGCAGACCGAACTTGTAAAGTACCGTGCTTGCGGTTGCGTATTCCTCCTGATGAACTTGGCGTTGGCTTTGATCATCTTCTTTATGGTCTATTGGAACAGAACCTTTGAGCATCATATGATCACGGCGATTGCGATGGCGGCATATACCTTCACCGCATTTACGTTAGCCATAATAAACGTGGTGAAATATCGCAAATACAACAGCCCTGTCTTTTCAGCGTCCAAGGCTATCAGCTTGGCGGCGGCTCTTGTGTCAATGCTGACACTTGAATCCACGATGCTTACGACTTTTGGAGGCGAAACAATGACGGTTACAACACAGAAATGGATGCTCGGTGTGACAGGCGCTACTATTTCCGTACTGATCGTTGCCACGGCACTTTATATGATTGTCATCGGGACGAAGAAACTCAAAGCATTGAAAACAGAGGAAAAAAATGGTTAATAACAATCAAGAAAAAAGCGGATTTACCTATACCTACTCCGCAAAAGAGCAGGCGGAGCTGAAACGCATACGTGAAAAATATACCGCACCGACCGAAGTCGAGGACAAGATGACCCGCCTACGCCGACTTGATGCAAGCGTGACACAGACCGCACAGAGCGTGGCACTTGTGTTTGGTATCATAGGCGCACTCATTCTCGGCTTTGGAATGAGCCTTTGTATGACCGATCTTGGAGATATCCTCGGTTTATATAAAGATATGGCTATGGTCATCGGCATTATTGTGGGCGTTGTCGGCGGTGTGCTTGCAAGCCTTGCCTATCCTATCTACAGCGCTATTGTAAAATCAAAGCGCAAGAAGCTTGCTCCTGAGATCCTGCGCCTGACCGATGAATTGATGAAATAATCAATATTATATTTTTCTGTTGCAAATTACGCACTCTTGTGTTACAATACAAGTAATACGAAATAAGGGGGCACACTTATGAAATACGATTTTTCCACGATTATGGACAGACGTGGCAAGGACGCACTTGCTGTTGACGCGCTGGGGCAGGGATGGGCGCCGGCAGCACCCAAGGAAGGCTTTGATGCCATCCCTATGTGGGTAGCTGATATGAATTTTGCCACCGTGCCCGCCATTACCGAGGCAATCATCGCGCGCGTGCAGCATCCCGCATTCGGTTATTTTGATCCCAGAGCCGAGTATTATGATGCCATCATCGATTGGCAGCGTGACCGCAACGGTGTACAGCGCTTGGAACAGAAGCATATTGGTTATGAGAACGGCGTGCTGGGTGGCGTTATATCTGCTCTTGCAACCTTTTGCTCACGCGGTGATAACGTGCTGGTGTTCAGCCCCTTGTACGTTGGTTTCCGCGGCTCACTTGATAATAATGGCTATCATATAGTTGAAAGCAGACTTGTGCAGGACGGGCAGGGCACTTGGCGCATAGACTTTGACGACGTAGAACAAAAGATTTTGCAAAATCGCATCCATGCCGCCATTTTCTGTTCGCCCCATAACCCTACGGGACGCGTTTGGGAGCGTTGGGAGATCGAGCGCATCATGGCATTGTTCCAAAAGCACGACGTATACGTGGTATCGGACGAGATCTGGTCAGACATTCTGCTGGACGGGCATAAGCATATCCCCACGCAATCGGTCAGCGAGGACGCGCGGCAGAGAACCGTCGCGCTGTATGCCCCCTCCAAAACTTTTAATTTGGCAGGCTTGATCGGCGCATACCATATCATCTACAACGACCGTATCCGCCACCGTGTGGAAAAGGAGTCCTCGCTCAGTCACTACAATTCCATGAATATGCTCTCGATGTACGCGCTGATCGGTGCATATACAAAGGAGGGCCGCGAGTGGGTGGATCAGCTCTGCGCGGTGCTTTCCGCTAACGTGGACTTTGCCTGCCGCTATATCGAGCAGCATTTCAAAGGCGTCAAGGTAGCGCGTCCGCAGGGCACGTATATGCTGTTTATTGATTGCTCCGAGTGGCTTGAAGCCCACGGAAAGACGCTTGACGAGTTGGTCAAAGCAGGGTGTGATGTGGGTGTTGCATGGCAGGACGGACGCGTACACGGAGGGGAAGCGCACATCCGCCTAAACCTCGCATTGCCCGAAAGTCTTGTCATAGAAGCCTTTGACCGCCTGGATCGTTACGTGTTCAACGCCTGAATTCTTTATATATTTATAAAAAAGGACTGCCCCATGGGGCTGATAAATTAGCGGAGAAATAAGCAAAACGAAAGCAGAAGTCACTACGGCTTCTGCTTTTTCATTTTTCAAGATGTGAAGGAGCGTCCGTAAGATGCATCTCACCCACCACAATCGCTTCTCTCATTTCACCTCGTGCCTC
>JAZNBB010000087.1:0-30923 GCA_045586845.1 Eubacteriales bacterium | reverse complement strand
TGATGTCATGCAGCGCTCCGCCGTCTCTATTGCAAGACGCTTGCAGGATCCTCTGGCAGAGCTTGTTAAGATCGACCCTAAAGGCATTGGCGTGGGTCAGTATCAGCACGACATGAAGCAGGCAAGACTTGACCAGGCGCTTGGCGGTGTGGTCGAGAATTGCGTCAACGCAGTCGGCGTGGACGTCAATACCGCATCCTATTCGCTCCTGTCCTATATTTCGGGTATCAACACCACGGCAGCCAAGAATATCGTCAAGTACCGCGAGGAGAACGGCGAGTTCAAGTCACGCGCTGCGATCTTAAAGGTGCCGCGCATCGGTGCCAAGGCGTATGAGCAGTGCGCAGGTTTCTTGCGCGTGCCCGAGAGTCATGAGATCCTTGACAATACCGGCGTGCATCCCGAGTCCTACGAGGCGGCAAGGGGGCTGCTTGAAATGTTTGGCTATACCGAGCAGGACGTACGCTCGGGCAAGCTGCAGGGTCTTGCGGCTGCCGTGAACAAAAAAGGGAAGGCAAAGGTGGCAGAGGAGCTGGGTATCGGCGAGCCCACCTTGGACGATATGATCCGCGAACTGGAAAAGCCGGGACGCGACGTACGCGATTCCACCCCCGCACCCGAGCTGCGAGAGGATGTCATGGGAATGGAGGACTTAAAGCCGGACATGGTCCTGACGGGAACTGTGCGCAACGTCATCGACTTTGGCGCATTCGTGGATATCGGCGTGCACCAGGACGGTTTGGTACATATCTCGCAGATGTCGGACAAGTACGTCAAGCATCCCTCGCAGGTGGTCAGCCTTGGTGATGTGGTCAAGGTGCGCGTGCTGTCGGTAGATCTCAAGAAAAAGCGCATTTCCTTGTCTATGCTGCTCAAGTGATTTTAATATATTAAAATAATGATACACAAAAAAGGGCGAGTTGTTTCGCTAAATCAGAAGGCGTTGTGCAAAGTGCACAATCAAGAGAATGAAATTTTGGAGAAATAGGCTCTTCCCATTTCGCAGATTTTTTGGTACAATATTATACAGATTAGAATGTTCTCCGTGTCGGCACTGTGCCGCAGGACGCATCAAAAAGAAAAATAATTTTAGAAATATTCGCAGGAGGAATTTTTCCATGGCAAGTTTGTCCCTTCGTCACATTTACAAGAAGTATCCCGGCGGCGTAACCGCAGTATCCGACTTTAACCTTGAGGTTAAGGATAAGGAATTTTTGGTTTTGGTCGGTCCTTCCGGTTGCGGTAAGACCACCACGCTGCGTATGATCGCAGGCCTTGAGGAGATCTCCGAGGGCGAGCTGTTTATCGGTGACCAGCTGGTAAACGACGTTGCACCTAAGGACAGAAAGATCGCCATGGTGTTCCAGAACTACGCGCTGTATCCCCATATGTCCGTGTTTGAAAACATGGCATTCGGTCTGAAGCTCAACAAGACTCCCAAGGAAGAGATCAAGAGAAGAGTTGAAGAAGCTGCAAGAATTTTGGATATCACTCACCTGCTTGACAGAAAGCCCAAGGCTTTGTCCGGTGGTCAGAAGCAGAGAGTTGCGCTGGGTCGTGCAATCGTACGTAACCCCAAGGTCTTCTTGCTTGACGAGCCGCTTTCCAACTTGGACGCTAAGCTGCGTGCAGCCATGAGAACTGAGCTGACCAAGCTTCACAACAGAGTCGGTACCACTTTCGTATACGTAACGCACGACCAGGTCGAGGCTATGACCATGGCTACCAGAATCGTCGTTATGAAGGACGGTCTGATCCAGCAGGTTGACACTCCTCAGAACCTGTACGATTCTCCTTGCAACATCTTCGTTGCAGGCTTTATCGGCACTCCTCAGATGAACTTCATCAACGGTACGCTGGTTAAGAAGGGTGAAGACGTTTACTTCAACTTCGAAGAGCACTCTGTTAAGGTTCCCGCAGAGAAGGCTAACAACCCCGCTCTGAAGGATTACATTGGTCAGGAAGTGGTTGTAGGCATTCGTCCCGAGTGCATCAACGACCAGGAAGCAGCAGTTGCAGCTAACCCTGACAGCACCATTGAGACTTTCGTTGACGTAACCGAGTTGATGGGTGCAGAAATTTACCTGTACCTGCAGACCGGTGAGACCCACCTGACCGCACGCGTATCCTCTCGCTCTACCTCCCGTGCGGGCGATACCATCAAGGTTGCATTCGACGTTTCCAGAATGCACATCTTCGACAAGGATACCGAGCGTTGCATCGTTCACTAATTTAAGAACATTGAAGCGGCTGCTGAGTTTCGCAGCCGCTTTTTTACGTAAGTTAGTTTGTGTTTGGATGGGTCGGCATCTCAACGACCTCGGTGGGCACAAAGAACTTTCCAAACCTTTTTGCGCTATCTCTTGCAAACCCTTTTGGGATATGGTATAATTGTATAAACACATCAAAGGAGGGGCGCTGTGAGAGAATTGACTGTCATGATCAAGCCGTCGTCGGGGCTGTGCCAGATGGCGTGCGACTACTGCTTTTACCACGATCTTTTGGAATACGGCGCACCTGCAAACACTTGGATGAGCCTGCGCACTGCGCGGCAGCTGATTGCACGCGTGGTGGAAAGCGGTGCGCAGCGCGTGCATTTTGCCTTTCAGGGCGGTGAACCGCTGCTTTGGGGGCAGGAGCATTTTGACGATTTCTTTGAAGACGTCAAAGACGCAGGGCTTGATGCTACCTATGCCGTGCAGACCAACGGACTTGTCTTGACAGACCCGACCTATTGCAGTATCTTTGCCGAGAACGACGTGCTGATAGGGCTTTCAGTAGACGGTGATGCCGCTATGCACGATGCCGCCCGTAAGACACCGGACGGAAAGGGAACACACGCCCAAGTTATGGATGCACTTGCGGCACTCAAAAAGTATGGCATTCGCCACAATATTCTGACCGTGATTACGGCACGTATCGCCGCACACCCGGCGCGGCTTTATAAGTTTTATAAAAAGATTGGTGCGACACACGTACAGCTGATTCCGTGTCTGCCGCCCATGGAGAGATCCGGGGGATGCAAGCATAGCCCCGATGCTAAGCTGTTAGGTAGTTTTTATGTTGCTTTTTACAGGCTTTGGCGCGAGGATTTCAAGAACGGTCAGCCGCCGTTTGCCGTCAGAGAATTTGATCAAGCTCTTGCCACGCTGCAAGGCAGGGGAGGGCATTGCGGTGCGCAAGGCTTTTGCACGCCGCAGCTGATCGTAGAGGCTGATGGCTCGACTTACCCCTGCGATTTTTTCGTGCTGCCCGAATACTGTACGGGAAACGTGCATACGCATACCATTGCGCAAACGCTGCACAGCGAGGGAATGGCATGCTTTGTCAAGGATCATCCCGCAGCCCCCGCACTGTGCCGTTCCTGCCGTTATTTATCCGTTTGCGGTGGAGGATGCCGCCGTATGCGAGACATTGTCCTCAATGAGACCGATTGTGCCATGCGGTCGCTATATGCGTATATGATAGATAAGGAGAGATCAACGAGATGAATGCTCCCAATATTCTTTGGATCTGTGTGGATCAGCAGAGATGGGATTGCCTTGGATATGCCGATAGGTATCCCGTCAAAACCCCCAATATTGACCGCCTCGCCAAGGGCGGCGTCAATCTTGTCAACAGCTACTGTCCCATTCCCGTGTGCTGTCCCTCCAGACAGAGTATGCTGACAGGAAAGCGCGCCGAGCAGATCGGGGCGCTTTGGAACTATAATCAGAAGATCTATACCGGTATGCTGCCCGCAGACAGCGAGTCATGGGCAAGACAGCTCCGCGATATGCTGGGCTATCATACGGGCTGGGTCGGTCAATGGGAGGGCGGCTATAACGCAACGCCACAGTCCATGGGCTATGACGTGTACGTGCCGCGCACCGATATCGTGCGTCCCATGGCAGAAAAGTACCCGCAATGCGTGCCTACAAACGGCTTTTGGGGGCAGGTGTATGATATGGACAAGGAATATGCCCCCACGCATCAGACCGCTAAGCATATCATCTCTCTTATGGAGGATTGGCAGGATGGGAGACCGTGGCTTTTGCAGATGGAGTTTTCAGAGCCGCATCTGCCGTGCACGCCCGTGCGTGAGTTTGCGGATATGTATAATCCTGCCGATATCCCCGTGTGGGGCAGCTTTGAGGATACGTATGATAATAAGCCATACATTCAGCGTCAGCAGCGTATCAACTGGAACACCGAGGATAAGGGGTGGGCATTCTTTGCGCCCGTGGTGGCAAGATATTATGCATGGATCTCACAGATCGACCATGCGATCGGTCGCGTGATCGATTGGCTACAGGCGCACGATAAGCTAAACGATACCGTGATCATTTATACCTCGGATCACGGCGACTACTGTGGTGATCGCCGACAGATGGACAAGCATTATGCCATGTACGAGGAGATTACGCATATCCCGCACCTGTGGCATTGCCCTGCAAGATTTGCGCAGGGCTTGAAAAGTCAGGCGCTCAATACCAATGCGTTGGATATTCCCGTCACCATCATGGATATGCTGGGGCTGCCTACAGATGGTATGGTGGGCAAGAGCCTGTTGCCTGTGCTGACGGGACAGACCGACGTACACCGCGATGCGGTCATGGTCACCTATAACGGTCAGCAATTCGGGCTATACTCGCAGAGAATGCTGCGCATGGGAGATATCAAGTACACGTGGAATCTAACCGATGCCGACGAACTTTACGACCTTGCAAGCGACCCCTACGAGCTGCACAACTTGATCATGGATCCTGCCTACGCCCATACTCTGCAAATCATGCGTCACCGCCTGCTTGCCGAGCTGCAGGCAGAGAATGATTGTATGCTCAACGGCTGGACCGAGCAGCAGCTGCGCCTTGGCAGAAAGCTTTGATTATGCAGAGGGAAGCACAAAAAATCACGCCTTTTTATGAGGACGTGTACTTATATGATCTCAATCAACCGGAAATGCCGCCCTTATCCTACCGAAGCGCACGCGGTGGCGAGGCACAGCCCGATCTGCTGACTTTGATCGACTTGCCTGCACGCGCTTGCGATGTCGTCGCAGAGCAGCTGTATGATAGACCCGCGTATCTCTCGGCAAACGGCGGTGCGGTGCTGCTGCCGGTGCAGGGAAGTATTGGACGCTTTGTCGTCGTGGTCAAGACCTCGCTGTCTTTGCCCGCACTTTCCTATCTTGTGCAATGCGCGGGGCAGAGCGCGGTATATGCCGATGTACATATCAAAGAGACGCTGCCAAAGTTGACCGATCCCGAACGTGAAGCGGTGGAAAGCGCTATGTGGACGGTTACCGGTCTGCGCTTGCTGATCGAGGCGTGCGAACTGTCACCAAGCATTTTTGAGGCAGAGGAGTGCATTCGTAAGGCAGCAGATATCATGGGAGTCTCTCTTATGCCACGAGAGAAGGTAGAGACTGCACTCATGCAAGAGCAGAAGATTTTGCCGGAAATGCAGCACTCGGGGCAAGTGCTGTTTGTTTGCGTATTCACGTTTTTGTCTGTGATGCGTAACTGCGCCCATGCGCGCAGCGGTTGGCTGTATACCACACCGGAAGACGGCGGATATGCCCTGCAGGTATTTTTGCGTTGTAATGCCCACGCCGATCTTGAAGCACTGATACGGCTACGTACGCTGCTTGAAGACGGTGGCGTGGCAATCGGTGCGCGCACTTTTGTCTCTTCGATCAAACCACCCAAGCAATATGCCTATCTGCACAGAAAGATTACCGATCCGCGAAAGCCGCTGTGCGCACGGTGCCAATGTCTTGATACACGCTGCGCGTCCTGCACGGTGACAGCGTGGGCAGTGCTGCCTTACGTTTGCGACGCAGCTTTGCTGGGCATCAAGGCAATGCCGCGTTTTGAAAAATAAACAAATGAAAAACGAGGCTATTTCGTTCGAAATAGCCTCGCTGAATTTTTCTATCTTATTCTGCAGCCTCGGTGGTCTGCTCCTCGGGCTCGGTAGTAGTCTCCTCACCCTTGGTGGTTACTTCCTCGCCAACGCCGGAAATGACGATCTTGTCAACGTACTCGGCAGCCTTGGAGCCTTCGGGAGCGGTGATCTTGTCCTTGAGCTCGGACCAGAAGATGTATTCGCCAAAATCAATTTTCTCAGAGGTAGTATTGATCTTGATCTCGGTCAAGTGGTTGCATTGATAGAACGCCATATCACCGATGATCGTTGTAGTAGCGGGAATATCCAGTACGGTCAGTCCCTGGCAGCCAAAGAATGCGGCAGATCCGATCTCAACAAGTGTGTCGGGAAGGTCGATGGCGGTCAGACCATTGCAATTGTAGAACGCGAAATTACCGATCTTGGTCAGCTGCTGTGAGAGCGTGATCTTGGTCAGATTATCGCAACCGTGGAAGGACCCCTCGCCAATCGATACGACGGAGTCGGGCAGAACGATCTCGGTAAGACCGGTGCAGCCTGCGAACGCCCAGTTTCCGATAGTCTCAACAGAATCCGGAATGGTTACAGAGGTCATTGCGGTGCAGTAATAGAATGCGTTTTTATCAATACCTACGATGTCTCTGATATTGTCCTCGTCATTTACGTTCTCGTCCAACGCAGCTACGGTTACCTGCGAGGGAACCACAACGTCGTGCGGTTCAGCCTTGCCAACATAACCGGTGATCACCGCAGTGTTACCGCCTGCTTCAGCGAAAGTGAAGTAACCGGTTTCGGTTTCGTAAGTATAGTTGGGAGCAACGTAGTCATGGATGGAAGTCAGGTCGCCCTTGGAAGAATCGCATGCAACCATTGCAACGAGCATAACAAGAACGATTGCTACGGCAAGAATCTTTTTCATAGTGAACTCCTTTGAGTACAAATATTCATTATTAAGTAGATTATACAATACTTTGCCTCAATTGTCAAGAGATTTGCTTACAGAGTTTGTAAATAATTTGCATATATTTACCGCCCGAGCAGTGCAAGTAACACATCAATGCCGTAAAGCAACACCAGATGCGCAGGATAGAAGATGTAGAAAAAGTATTTGAGCTTGTATTTGCCCGGCTTGCCATTATAGAGCGCAAGCGGAGCGAGCGCGAGCAGTGACCAGATACGCGGTGTTGCCGAGCCCTCCAGGTTGCAAGCAAGCATCACAGTACCTGCAGCCGCACCGCCAAATCTGCCCCATCGGCAGGTGCCTCCGAGGTAGACCAGCACAGGGAATAAAACACCGGATATGCCATAGTCTACGCGGATAAAGTGATTGAGTATGATTACACTCACCAGCCCAAATGTCAGCATCAAAATACAGATGGAAATGCTCACAGGGCGGGGAAGCGTATGTTTGAAAATTTTTTCAAGCAGATGAGAAATGGGGTCTTTCAGACCTTTGCAGGCGCAAAGTAATGCGTCCGATAGGACAAGAAGCACGATTGAGAGCGAAAAGGTGATCAGAATGCCCAGATACGGTGTGCTTGAAACAAAGAAGTAGACCACCTGGCAAAGTGCACCCAGTATGAAAATGCGCAGGAAATATTTGAAGCGATTGCGCGTGTGGCGAAAGCCCTCGGCAATGCACAGCGCGTAAAGCGGCAGAGCAAGTCTGCCCACGATGCGCAGCCACTGCACGTCGGGGAACAGGATCATACCCGTATGATCAAGCAGCATGGAAGCCGCCGCAATGAGTTTGATGCAAAAAACCGACATGAGTATCCTCCTCACAGTGTTGCGTCCATTATATCACAAAACTCGAATTTTGACAAGTATTAATCCTTGACAAATGCGTCCGTTTTGTGGTAAAATCAATCCATGACACAACAGGAGTGAACACACAACATGAAACTAAAGCAACTTTTGGACAGTAAGGAATATCCCTTTTCGGGCACACCCGTCATTGCCTTTTTGGGTGATAGCGTCACGCACGGCGCATTTGAGTGTGTGGATGGCGGTAACGGCTGTGTTTTTGACTTTGCGGCTGTGTACCATAACCGTCTGCGCCTGATGATCTCTCAGAAATATGATTGGATCCCGGTCAGTATTGTGAATGCGGGCGTATCGGGTGATACTGCTGCGGGAGGACTGCAGAGACTGCAGAGAGATATCATTTCGCGCCATCCCGACCTTTGTGTAGTGTGCTACGGACTCAATGATGTAAACGGTGAGCTTGATGCCTATACGGAAGCATTGCGCGAGATCTTTACAAGGTTGCAAAAGGCGGATGTTGAGGTGCTTTTCATGACCCCGAATATGTTGAATACACGCGTTGCCGACACGGTCATACCCGAGCTGACCGTGTATGCCGAGGTCACCGCAGGTATGCAGAACGGCGGGAAGATGGACGTATTTATGCAAGCAGCCCGTGATGTGGCATTTGAATGCGGCGTAGCGGTCGCGGACGGATATGCCATGTGGAAGCAGATGCAGGCAAACGGCATGGATGTGACCGAGCTGCTTGCCAACGGCATCAATCACCCCTGCCGTGAGATGCACGGTATGTTTGCAGAGCTACTCTACGAGACCATATTCGGCGCCATGTCCACCATGCCCGAGCCCGAAACCGTACCCGAGCCCACCCCCGAGCAGGGCGACGAGATCACTCCCTTGGAGTTTGAAGCGCAAGAGCAGTAAGATAAATTAATAAGAACGCCCCCACCGAGCATCGGTGGGGGCATATTTTTAGTTGCAGCAGGCGCAAACACAAACTAATTATTCCAATGGAAGTGCGCTTACGTCAAATCGATCACCGTTCAGCACGTAGTAATATCCATCGATATACACGCCGCGCATGCCGGGCAGATTACCTGCTGAGCCGGGGTACTCGATATGCAGCACCTCGGAGATGCTCTCGCCGTCAAAGTGCAGCACGATATAGCCGAAGCGGTAATTGTCGTATTTGTATGCGTGGTATTCCTCCATGATGATCTTATCCCAGGTGTGAATACCAAGACCGATCAAGCCCTTTTCGCGGTCGATATAGTAGCACTTGTAATCGGGGTAATAATTGGTGTAGTAAAGCTCGTATTTGCAATAGGATTCTACGATTTCCTCGCCCTCGGTGTACACCTCAAGCTTGAGTGTGTTGCCACCGCTGCCTTGACCGATGCCCAAGAGGAATCCGTCGCCAAAGTTGACAAGGCTTGTCGAAAAGCCCTCGATGGTGCCGGTGTCCTTGACCGTGATATTGTCAAGATCGGAAAGATCGAACATGAACACGGGGTCGGTCTGTAGCACGGCGGTACAGGCGTATGCCGTGTTGCCCTCGAAGCGTGCCGAGCGGAGCGTCTCTCCCACGGGAGCAAACTTTTCCACCGAGGCTGCGATCTGCATGGTGGTAAGATCGATGACGTACAGGCTTGCGCTTGTATAGCGCGGCATCAATCCCCATTCGTTGGGCTGCGTGCTGCTACATTCGGTGGTGGTAAACACACGCAGCGCGCCCTCGTACTGATCCATGCTGTACTGGTCAAGCACGTAACCGTCTACCGTAACAGATCCGCGCTTGTCAAAGCCGTCCGAGCCATAGCCCACGCAGGAGATCTCGCTGACCGTGGTGTAGGGCGTATAGCCGTTGTTGGTCTGCCCGTATTCGGTATAGCGGCGAGTGGCGTAGATGGTGTCCTTTGACACATAAACGTCCTCGGAGTAGGAGAGGTAGGCGGCGGTGTCCTTGACAGTCGCGCCAACGTCATCCATGAGAAGCATGACTGTGTAGCTTGCGTTGCTCAGCGTTTCGGGGCAAATAATGTCGTCGGGCGCGATGAATTTTATCTCATCGTTCTGCTCCACACATGGAATATAGGTGGGTATATCGTCAAAATCCGTCTTGCGGTGGCAACGCATGGTAGTCATAACCAAAAGTCCGTGCTCGGTCAGACGCGAGGAGAGGTAAGAGCCGGAAACGTCCACATTGGAGCTCTCCTGAACTTCGGCGGGATCGCTGACGTCCAGCGTGACGATCTTGACATAGGGGGAATAGGTCTTCTTTTCTTTGTGCATATAGTGGCAGAGAACGGTTACGGTGCGGCAATCTGCGGAGAGGAAAAACTCCTTTGCATAGAAGTCGTCAAGACCGTACTGCTCCAGGTTGTAAGCGCCAAGCAGCTTGCTGTCCTCACCCTCGATGCTGTAGATACGGAGCGTATTGTCGGACAGGTAATAAATATGTGTGTCGCTGCGCTTGATCAGATCCGCCTCGATCACGCCTGCCACCTGGTTGTCGGTCACCTCTTGGTAGTTACCGCTTGTGTTCTCTGCTTCTCCTGCCGCACCGGGAGCCATATCCCCGGCTTGCTCCTTCGCCAAGAAGAACAAGTCCTCAATAGTGCCCAAGATCGCCTCGGCGGTGTTCTTGTACTCGGGCGGCTCGTAATTGTATTCGTTGAGCTTTTGAATGATGCTGTAGTAGGGGCTGTTTGCATATGCGGCGACGCTGGGCGGGGTGGTTCTGTAGGGAATAAAGAGCGCAAGCGTGCCTGCCAGCAGTACAAAGACCATGCAGGCAGCAAGAATGGCGAGCATACGTACCTTCTTGCCCGAACGCTTGCGGGCAACACCCTTAGGGGCGGCTTCCTCGATATAGCGGTCATCCACACCATTCAACGATTTTAACCATTGCTTCTTTTTCATATATCGATACCTTCTTTCTCCAGATACTCTTTGAAGGACCTGCGTGTGCGGTGCAGCGTGACCTTGACGTTGGTAGGGGACAGACCCGTTTCGCTTGCGATCTGCTCGATGGTGCACATATACCAATAGCGTTGCAAAAATACAGTACGCGTGCGCTCGGACAACGTGGCGAGAAAGCCGTTGATCGCGCCGTGCAGTGCGGTCTGATCGGCAAGAGACGGCTCACCGTTAGGGATGCATTGCCAGTATTCATCTGCGATCTGCTGTGTTTCTGCCCCCCGCTTGCCGGCATGGTCAAAGCCAAAGCGGTCAAGAGCAAGGTTACGGGTGATCTTGCCGAGAAATGCCTGCAGAAGGGTCGGTCTTTCCGGGGGCATGGCGTTCCATGCACGCACCCAGGTGTCGTTGACACATTCCTCGTTATCCTCGTGATTGTGCAGGATATTGTCGGCGATACGGTAGCAATATTTTCCGTATTTTTGCTGTGACTGCGCAATCGCTGCTTCAGAGCGCTCCCAGTACAGGGCAACGATTGTTTTGTCGTCCACTTTTGCCACCTCCTTGCGTGTTTGTGGTGTCCTTCACCTGTAAAGACGGATTTGGGTACTGTTTGGTTACACGAAAAACGAAAAAAGTTGAGCAATTTTCAAAAAAGTCGCCCACACGGACGACCTTGTTTGATTGAAAGTTTTTGCGGCGCTTTTTTCAAAAAGGTCGATCAAAAACTTTTCAGATGTTTGATGGGTTACTTATGATACGGCGTGCCCTTAATGATCGTAAACGCTCTATAGGTCGCCTCCAACAGGATGACGCGCATCAGCTGATGCGGGAAGGTGAGCGCCGATACGGACAGCCGCAGATCACACGCGCTTTTGACGCTCGGTGAGAGTCCGAACGACGAGCCAATGACTAATACCACCTCACTGTGCGTCTGCCCGATCTCTTCAAATTTCTTTGCTAACTGCTCCGAGGAGAGCTGCTTGCCCTCCACGCACAGTGCGATCCTGAAGGCGCGCGGTGACATGGCGGCAAGGATCTGTTTACCCTCTGCCTCAAGTGCAGTATCAATTTCCTTTTGCGAGGGCTTGTCCGACAGCTTGACCTCAGCCAAATTCATCTCGGTGAATTTGCAGTAAGCCCCCAGCCGCTTTTTGTATTCCTCGGCAGCCTCGCGCAGGTACGACTCCTTGAGTGTGCCGACCGTGATAAGTTTTACGTTGAGCATATGTTCTCCTTAAATCTTGCGAGTAAAAGCACGCCGAAAGATGCGAAAATGCATCGTCATCGGGCAATTCGGTTCGGCTCCCGTACGGCTAGCCGAACGGGAGTCAAACCAAGTTGGTTTTGACGGGCAGATTTATCCGATCCCTTCATCTTTTCTCTTGGACATATTGCCTATATGCCCTACGAGAAAAGCTTTTGGGCTCGAAAAAATCTGCTATGTCAAAACTGCATAGCACCCGCCGGCGAATGCATTTTTGATAGATTTTGGTGTGATTTTGCGCAGCAAGATACAAATCTTGCAAGCGAAAGCGCGCCGAAAGATGCGAAAATGCATCGTCGTCGGGCAATTCGGTTCGATTCCCGTAGGGCTAAGTAAACAGAAATATGACGTGAACTTTCACGCTATGTGTCCTTCCGATGGTTTTGTCATATACTGTCGTATAACGCGCGTAGCTATACATGATACATTATACTATACCCCACCATGCTTTTCAAGCGTTTTTTGAAAATTTCAACCCTTTGGAGGTCACATATATGAGCAAAATTCCTTCCCCCATCTTTCGCGGCAGCGCAACTGCTCTGATCACACCATTCCTTAATGGCAAGATCGATTTTGATTGCTTTGCCGATTTAGTAGATATCAATATCCGCAACGGTGCAGATGCTTTGGTCGTGGCGGGCACAACGGGCGAGGCAAGCACGCTTTCTCCCGAGGAGCAAGCCGCGCTTTGCGCCTGTGCCGTACAGGTTGCGGACGGACGCGTCCCCATCATTTGCGGCGCAGGATCAAGTGACACCGCCCACGCCTGTCATTTGGCACAAACCATGTGCCGCGCAGGCTGTGATGCGCTGCTCTGCGTCACGCCCTACTACAACAAAGCCACACCGCGCGGTCTGGAGCTGCACTTTGGTGCAATTGCCGAGGCATCGGAAAAACCGATCATTCTCTACAACGTACCCGCGCGCACGGGCTGCTCACTGCCCGTTGACGTGTGCCGCGCACTTTCCGCGCATCCCAATATCTGCGGCATCAAGGAAGCCTCGGGCAACGTGGAACACGCTGCACGCATCATCGCGGCTTGCGGTGACGACCTGCCGCTTTATGCGGGCTGTGACAGCCTCACCCTCCCCTTGCTTGCTTTGGGCGCAAAGGGCGTGATCTCAGTGGTGGGCAATATCATCCCCGCTATTATGCACGCCATCTGTCACACGTATTTTGCTGGTCGGCACGAGCAAGCTGCCCGTGCGCACCTGGGCGCGCTTGCGCTCATGGATGCCAGCATGGCGCAGGTCAACCCCATTCCCATCAAGACCGCCTGCGCCATGTTGGGGCTTTGCCGCGAGGAGTTTCGTCTGCCGCTCTGCCCTATGCTGCCACGCGAAAAGCAAGCCCTTGCCGCGTTGTTGCGCGAGTACGGTTTGGCGGATTAAATGAAAAAGGGCTGCCTTACGGCAGCCCCGAGGGTATCATAATTCATTCAAGCGCGTCAAACTTTTCTTCCATCTTGGACAGGTTTTTCGTCACCGTTCTATCCATCTTTTTAAACTTGGATGCAACCGTATTTCTCTTGGCAGTGATGATCTGACGCAGCTGATCGTGCGGGTTTCCCAATGTGTTGGTGTAAATAATACCGGCATCGATCTTGACAGTATTAAAGATCAGATCCAACATATCCCATGCAACAGGGTCGCTCATGTACTTACGCTTGAGTGCTATCTCATAGTATGCCGGCTTGACTGTACGCAAGGATTCGGAAGCCATGACCTCCAGCACTGCACCCACCATATCAAATCTGTTTATCTGTACGGTTGTAGGAACAGCATAAACCGTAAACTGGTCGTGCATCAGAGTGCCGTATTCATGCTGTGTCCGGTCATACTTAGGCATGGGAACAATACCGTACATTTCTTCCATGTTACGGATATCGGGCTGCTCTACTGCCACCAGGCGCGTGGTTGCCATAGCACCCATACCGTCCGAAAATGCGAAGCGGATGTCATCCTGCTCTGCGTCATAAGCAGTATGTGGATATACATAAGTCCCACTCTCATAAAACAGCGAGAGAATTTTGTCAGTTACGTCAGAAAGCCTTGCCGTATCCAACACGTACTCGTACGCGCCATCCGCATTCTTCTCTACCAGATGTAAGTCACATGATGCCCAATAAGGATCCGTGCTGATATAGGGCGCGGTGATCAGACCATAAAAGTCATCTTCGTCTTTTTTACTATTACCGTTGAGATCCTGATAGAAATCCTCTGCAAGCACGGACTGATAGTCCAGCGTCCACTCTCCGTTGTCGACCGCTTCATACAGGTAAGGCACACTTTTGTTATCAAATTGATTCTTGTTAAACAGGGTCACAAACGCAAAACGATAAGTGGACAGCGCAATCATACCTGTTGCACTGTACTGTTTATCATTATAAGAAATGACATCATTATAGTCCTGCATCCAATACTCCTTAGAAAGATCCAGATACTCCAACTGTGTCATATCATTAAATATTCCTTCCAAGGAATACTGCAGCACCAAATATGCCGCGCCTGCCAAGAGGTCATATTCGTCTGAGCCTGCAAGGACAGCTCGTTGTACCTCGGTGATCGGCTTGCTCTGATCGGCATCCTCGATCGCATGAGATACGATCTTGACATTCAATCGATCACTTACCGTCACGTTCCGGTTAAAGATTGCATCGTTGACCGGCTCCGAGTTCAGTTCGGGCACGGCAACCTCGTCCCATGTCCAGCCAAGAAACGCACGACTGATGATGTTGATCTCCTCGCCATCAAACTTCAGATCAGCCGGGATATCATCAAACTGCGTTGTCTCTGCCGATTCGTTGTTGACGGCAGGATCATCCTCTCCGCTTTCCGCACAAGCAACCAATACAGAGATCATAGTGGCAAACACAAGAAACAATGCTAAAAACTTTTTCACAGCCATCACTCTCTTTCTTTTTGATAATGTCAGTATACCACACCATGGCAGGATTTGTCAAGAAAAAACCGCGCAGCAGACCTTGCATACGCGGTTTTCTTATAAAAATTCATTGACCTAACGCTTCCAACAGCTCGTGCATCTTGTCGAGTTCCTTTTGGACATTCTTGGCGAGCTTGGAATACGTGGAGGACACGGTATTCTGCTTCGATGCAGCAATATCACGCAGCTGCGCGTGCGGTCCGCCCAGCACCGAAACGTACACTACGCCAGCATCGATGCGAACCGTATCAAAGATCTTATCCAGCATATCCCACGCCACGGGGTCACTCATATACTTGCGCTTGAGCGCAATCTCGTAGTAAGCGGGCTTGACCGTGCGCTGCGACTCGGAAGCCATGACCTCCATCACTGCGCCCAGCATCTCGACCTTATTCTCCTGGACGGTTACCGGGATACCGTACACAGTGATCTGGTCGTGCTGCAGCGTGCCGTATTCCTTTTGCGATTTGTCAAACTTGGGCATGGGCACAATGCCGTACGGATTCTTCATGTTACGCACGTCTGCCTGCTCGACCGCAACAAGACGCGTGGTGATCATAGCCGCTTTGCCCTCCGCAAAGTCGTGACGGATCTCGTCCTGCTCAGTATCGGCATCGACGCCGCTGTATACGTAAGAACCACTTTCGTAATACAGCTTCAAGATCTTATCGGTCGCGTCCGACAGCTTTTGCATATCCAAAGTCCATTCATATTCACCGTCGGGGTTCTTTTCAAGCAGCGAAATATCGCAGGACGCCCAATAAGGGTCTGTGCTGATACCCGTAGAGGTGATCAAGCCGTAAAAGTCATCCTCGTCTTTTTCTCCGTTACCGTTAAGGTCACGGTAGAAGTTTTCAGACAGCGTTGCTTGATAGTCAAGCGTCCACTCACCGTTATCGACCGCCTCATACAGGTACGGCAGGCTTCTGTCGTCAAACGCGTCTTTATTAAACGCCGTCACAAATGCAAAACGGTAGTTTGAGAGTGCGATCATACCCGTTGCGCTGTATTGCTTACTGTCAAAGGACAGGGTGTTGTTATAATCCTGCGTCCAATAGCTCTGCGACAGGTCCAGATACGTCAGCTGGGTCAGATCGCGGAAGTTACCCTCCAGGGTGGTATACATCACCAGATAGCACGCACCCGCCAGCAGATCGTACTCATCGATCCCCGCAAGCACGGCATCACGTACCGCCTGCACGGGCGTCTCGGGATTCGGATCGTCAATGGCATGAGAAACGATATTGACGCCCAGGCGGTCACTGACCGTCATGTTTCTGTTGAAAATAGCATCGTTAACCGGCTCGGAAGTAAGCTCGGGCACGGCGACCTCATCCTGCGTCCAGCCCTGCAGGGCACGGCTGATGATGACCACATCTTCTCCGCCATAGTCTAACTCGTCAGGAACTTTGTCAAGAATCAGGGCATCCTCCGTCTCGCCCTGTGCCATCGTTTCAGTCCCACTGTCGCCCGTCTCCACGCAGGCGACCAATACCGAAATCAAAAAAGTCAACACAAGAAGTAAAGATAACAGTTTTTTCATAGCAATACACACTCCCCCCGGAAATCTTATTGTCACCAGTATATCATATCTGCACAAATTTTGTCAAGAGAAAAAGCACCGCAAAGCAATAGCGTACACGCTTACTCTGCAGTCAGCCGAACCAATTTGGTTCGGCTCCCGTGCAGCCAATAATATTACTCAGCCAGGTTATCCAGCTTTTTCTGCAGCTTGACAATCTGTCTGGTAACCGTCGTATCCATCTTCTTACAAGTGGACGCCACCGTGTTTTTCTTGCTTGCCACGATCGATCGCATAGTCTGGTGCGGTCCCCCCAAGGAGTCCACGTACACCACGGCGGGATCGATCTTCATAGCATCAAAGATCATATCCAGCATATCCCACGCGATGGGATCACTCATATATTTACGCTTGAGCGCGATCTCATAGTAGGCGGGCTTGACCATGCGCTCGGACTCAGATGCCATAACTTCCATGGCAGCACCGATCATCTCCAATTTTTCCGCACTTGCAGACACGGGAATACAGAACACCGTGAACTGGTCGTGCATCAGGGTACCGTACTCTTCCTGCGATGCCTCGTATTTCGGAATGGGCACGATTCCATACGCCTGCTCCATATTGCGCACGTCCGGCTGCTCGACCGCAACCAGACGCAGTGTGGTCATAGCGCACTCGCCGCGAGAGAACACCTCTCGCATCAGATCCTGTTCCACATTATCGGTGATCGCATCGTACACCGCAGTACCGCCGCAATCGTACAGCAGATACAGTACCTTATCCATAACATCGGAGTAACGCCCGATATCCAGCACGAACTCATACTCCCCATCTGCATTCTTTTCCACGATGGGCAGGTCGCAAGACGCCCAATAGGGGTCAACGTTGATGCCCCAGCAGGATACGAATCCGAAAAAGTCGCCCTCATCCTTTTTTGCAGTGCCGTTAGTATCACGGTAAAAATCCTCGGCAAGCTGCGCCTGGTAATCCAGCGTCCATTCATTGTTTTCGATCGCCTCATACAAGTAAGGCACACCTTTATTATCAAACTCCTCTTTGTTGAACATGGTCACAAAGGCAAAGCGATAGGTAGACAGCGCGATCATACCCGTTGCGGTATGCTGCATACCCTGATAACTTATGGCATCGTTATAGTCCTGCATCCAGTAATCCTGCGAAAGATCCAGGTATTCCAACTGTGTCAGATCATAAAACGTACCTTCTGCCACAGCGGGAGCAACGGCGTAGGCTGCACCCGCCAGTATATCGTAATCCTCGCTTCCCGCCTGAACGGCGCGCTTAATCTCCTCTATCGGCTTGTGCGCATTGGGGTCCTCCAACGGAGCAGACACGATATTGACGTTGAGTCGGTCGCTCACGACCACGTTTCGGTTGAACATGGCATCGTTGACAGGCTCGGAATTGAGCTCGGGCACAGCAATCTCATCTGCAGTCCAACCCATCATAGAGCGGCTCAGGATCACTACGTCCTCGCCGTCGAATTTCAGATCGGCGGGAATATTGTCAAGTGCCTGGGTTTCAGTGTTTTCCTGCGCAATGCTGTCATCGGTCTGATCCCCACTGCCTTCCGCGCAGGCAGCAAACGTGATAAGTAAGGTCGTAACAAGTAAAATGAAAGCGATAAAGTGTTTCATGGCTACCCTCCTTGATTTCTTTTTTCAGCATATCATATACAAACGTATTTGTCAAGAAAAAAAAGGAAGCCGCGCATGGCGGCTTCCCCCAAACATTATCACAATCTGTTCTTGATATAACGCAATACCATGCGTCTGCCAAAGCGTACACGCTTGTGCACTTTTGCACGCAGATCACGATACAGAGCTGCGACCTGCTTCATCTGCGCCGCGCTCATACCATGTCCGAATTCCTCGGCGGCAATGGCATCCATAATCCCGCCCATGCGGTGCGGGCTGACAGGCAGCGGTGCAGGCGCGTTGGGATCGGGCTCTTGATCGGGGTCCTCATACTCGGGCGATCTGCCAAGCAGATCCTCCAGATCGAGCGCAAGTCTGCGCGCATACTCATCCTTGAACTCGCCCGTTTCGGGAGCAAGCCCGTAGATATCCAAAATATTGTGCAACGCGTCGATCACAGTAAAGCTGAGTTCTCTGCGGTCTTCCTCGCTCGTATTCTGTCCGAAATGCTCGGAGAGAACGGTATCCACTGCGCTGTTCCGCTTATATTCCGCACTCGCGGCACGGTTTTTCAGATGTACCAGCACAATGACCACGGCAGCAACCACAACTGCAATCGATATGATAACGATGGACGCAATGATAAGCTGGCGACGCTCCTCTTCTTCGGAAAGCGTATCCTCATCGACTTCCTCTTCTGCATCGGGATCATACTGATCGATCATGTCCTCGATCTCGTCCTTGATGGAAGGAGGAGGGGTGGACGAGCTGTCATCCTCATTCGGATTGCTCTCTCCGCCGCCATACATACCTGCATAGTATGCGGGCGTACATTCATACTGTATCCAACCGATGCCGTCATAGAACACCTCGATCCACGCGTGCGCCTCGTAGTCGTGCACATAAGCGGAAAATCTTCCCGCCTTGTCCTCTGCACGATTGACACCGAAGTCACAAGCAATATAGCCCTCCACATACCTTGCGGGAATGCCGTACTCACGCAAGATCAATGCGGCTGCAGAGGCAAACTGCACACAATAGCCCTCTTTGGTGTTTGTCAGGAAATTCTCTACGCCGTCAAGCGAACCGTCCACCAGATCAAGATTGGGCGTCAGCGTGTACGTGCAGCCCTTGTCTTCTATGATATAGTCGATGACCGCCCTGACAAGGTCGTTGCGATGCAGGGTCGCCGCATCAAAGGTCGCACCCGACAGCGTGGCAGCGGTAAAGTCATAAGGATGCTCTATCGTGTCATAAACAGGCGCGTCGTATGCTTCTTCATCCACCACGGTAACAACCGTATAGACCAGCCCCGCCCATACCATTTCTTGGGTCAGATTCTCGACGGGAACGTACTGCACATTCTCTGCTCCGTTCTCGTCAACCACGGTTTTCACGGTAAAATATGCCTCGGGAGTGGACCAGTCAATGTCCGCAACAGCCTCAACCTTGCGGTACTCCTCATGTGTAACAGCTTCGATATGCTCTGTACCGACCTGCACCTTTTCCTTAAAGGTAGCATTTTTGTAGATCTCATCCGCAAGCTCTGCAATAATACCGCTGCCGCTCTTGCCGGTATAGTACTTATAAACGTAATCGGTATAGTTGGTATGCTTTTCCTGATCCTTGATCGAACCGCCAAACAGTACGCGCTCGATTTCGAGGCAGTCGTCATCGCTGCCGGACATATAACGCCGCAAAAGTGAGCCTTCATACGAAGTATCCACACTCTTGACGCGATTGTTGTTGTCCAGCTCAATGACGTACTCATTACCCGCACTGTCGCGCAATACGTATCGTGACTCCTTTTCAAAGTATTCCACGTCTTCATTCAAGTGGACAAATGTGGCGATCGGATCGTTTGCGTTCCGGATATAATAAGTGATCGTGGTCAATCCCGTTTCCTTATTGCGATCTACCTTCATCTTGTAAGTAGTCTCGACATCAGTAAGGTGTTCAGTCACATTGACCACCTCATACGAGCGGAATGCCAGAATCAGCTCTTTTTGCAGATTGTAGTCTGCAATATCGGCTGCCAGATTATCGATCCAACCGTTACTTGTTTTAACGGGAGCGAAAGTCATTGCACTGTACTTGGTGCCTGCCTTTGAAAAATCGCGCCCGGTCAAAATCCCGTCGTAATAGTTAACAAAGGTGTGCTCACTCTTTTCGGTATTTCCGTAACCGTACAGCCCGCGGCTTTGATCAAACACGCTGGGCAGATACAACAACGAGTCATAGCTGTTGATACGGCGCATATGCACTCTCATGGCAATAAAGCCGTAATCATCGGGCTTGCCGGAATACTTTTTATATTTGGTCAGAAAATCAAAGCTTGGGTCAAAGATTTCCAGATCCCCGTGCGAGAGGTGATAAAAATCGTAAAACATTTGCTCCGACGGGTGCTCATTGATCGCGTACAGGTCTCGGTAGAAATCAAACGCGCCTTTTTCTTCCCCTTCCTTGCCCTCAGTCGATTCAGCGGGGTACCACGCACCGTCGTGATAATCCACACCGATCCAACCGCGCAGATACAGGTTTGTCGCATACTGCGATTCGATAAAGAAGATCTGCGTGCCGTCAAATTGGACATGCGCAAGCTCGGTAGAATGCGGCTTGAAGTTATCCTGATCCATCTCGTATTCCAGTTCGTCCAGTCTCTCGCCGTTTCCTTCCAGCACCGCAGTCACGTAAGCGCGAGCGTATGAGATTTTTTCATCCAGCACCTTGATCACCAAGGAATCCTTGATACTGAATGCAGGAATGATAACGATCATCAAGCAAACAGCCAACATCATGGCTGCGGCAAAACCGCCCATGGCACTTTTTGCGCTGTCGGTCTGCCTCTCGTATGCGCGCGCGGCGCGCACCTGCTTTCTGATCTCTCTCTCTCTCAGCTTTTGTTGCTTCCTTTGCAGCTTTAACTGCTTTTTCTCCTGCTCGGTCAGGTGCTGCTTTTGGGGCTTTACCCTCTTTTTCGGCTCTGCAAGATAATCCGAGATCTCCTGGTCAACCGTTTTTTCTTTACGCTTTATTTGCTTTTTTTCCGCTCTTGCAAGCTTTTTCTGCTGCTTTTTCTCGGCTTTTGCGCGTATCTTTTGCAGATACTCCTCGGGATATTGCGGTCTGTCCTCTTCGGAGAACATCTGCAGTTTGGTATCGTACTTGTTTGCATCCACGCGTCGGCGGAACATCTTGTCGTATGCCCACATGACCAGCACGGCAGCGACCGATGCGATCAGTACGCCCGCCCCAAGGCTGCTGGCTGCTACGTTAAACACGCAAACCGGTACGATCAAAAGCAAGCATACCAGCGTGGGCACTACGGGACGCACGCGCTTAGCCAACAGCGGCACAAACACCGCCGCAAGCAACAGTGCCATGACCAGCATACCGTCATCGCCATATGTCTTGAGTGCAGCCAAGCACTCCGTGCGGTCAAAATTCAGAATGTGTGTCAGCAGCTTTGCCAGCGTGATACGGCACAAAAAGCCCTTGACGATTGCCAACGCGCCTTGCACGAAATTGGGCATGAACAATGCCAAGCCCGCCGCACCGAGTGCCACGCCGCCAACAGAGGCATAACGACCGTAAAACAACAAGCCGAATACCGCTGTTGCAAACGCTGCAAACAGTAGCATCTTGCCGTTGGTAACGCAAACCTCAAAGATCACCTCTTGGGTCAATTTGTTCGAAACCTCAAAGGCGCCTCCGAAAAACATCATCAGTCCCCAGATCAGGCACATGACTACAAAGCAGCGGCAGATATAGCCGAATACGCGTGTGCCAAGTCCCCTGCCCGCTTTATCGGGTGGACAGATCAGCGGGCGTTGATGCTCGGGAAGGAGCACCGTTTGCTTTTTCTGCTTTTTCTGCTTTTTCTGCTTGGGCTGTTTTTTTACCTTAAACTCTTTCTCTTTTTTCGCCACGATGCTCACCTCCCCTCAATTTGCTCGGGCAGTCTGCCCTCTACCAGCACAAGGCCGTTTTCGGCGAGCTGTCCGCGGCAGCCCTCGATATAGCGCAATCTCTGCGCGCGATTTGCAAATCTCTCTTCGGGATTATACAGCATGACCTGCGACGAACCAAAGGAAGCCCCCTCGGTCATACCGGGGATCGAACACAGTGCGCTGACCGACGCGCGGTCGATGGCACCCGTGACAAAGATCTGCTTGGTGCTCTGCGTTTCTGCAGCCATGGCGCAAAGTCTTGCCACAGTGTCCTCGGGAGCGCAAAGCGGGGCGGTGGCAAACTCACGGAAGATCAGTTCAAAATCCTCCTTACCGTGCAGCGTGACGCAATACGCGCCCGCCTCGCTGCGGCGGTCAAACCACATTAAGTTGACGATCTTGCCGTTGCGGAATTCCTCCAACAGTACGGCAACCGTCAACTCGACCACGCCGTCTGCTAAGTATTCGTTCATATCCTCATAGTAGATATCCTGCGCTAACAGATGCTCTTCCTGTCTTTCGGGCAGCGCGTCGATGCGCTGCTGATCGGCATCCGCGCGGAACTCCTCGCGCAGCTTATTGAGCTGCTCACGGCTGAGCTTGATCCCTTGGTCCTTGGCAGTTGCCACGGCGGATTTTATTTTAAGATTCTCCGCCTTTTTTTGCGCTCTGGTCTGTTTACGGGTCAACTCCTCAAGCGTGACTTGCTTGGGCGGTGCATCCGGGAAGGTACGCGCCAGGTCGCAGTACACGTTGGTGATATTGGCAGTACCCGTGTTATACTCCTTGACGATCATCTGCTCGCTTTTAGAGGACAGCTTCCAGTGAATGCTCTTGAGTGAGTCGCCCATGCGGTAATCACGGATGTCGCTGACCTCAAGTCGGTCATACGAGATAGGCGAACGTACCGTTCTTGCTACGCTGTCCGAGATGGCTTGTGCAGCAGCCTCGTCCAGATTCAACTTTCGGGGCAGAACGTAAACCTGATTATAATTCTCCACGTCCACGCGCACGCGCATCAGGCGGAAGAAATCGTACACGTAAAAGCACTTGACTCCGATATCATACGTACCGCGGAAGCGGAAACGCACCTCGTTGCCCACATCATAGCTGGAAAAGGGTGCCATGGCAAGACGCACGGTACGCATGGTACAACGCACGCTGTTTGCCTGCGGCAGCCACATCTGCGCCTCCACGAAGGGATAGGCAAAGATCGAGTTGTTACTGACACGGAAATGATACTCATAAGGCTGATTTTTCTCCACCGTAGCTGCGTCTGACATCATATACACACTCAGTGTCATTTTCGCCGTCAGCATATACACGAACAGTACGGGAAGCAGGAACACAAGGAAAATAAAGAGAATGTGTGAAAATGCGTTATTAAGTGCCTGCGTAAAGATCAGTGCAGCCCCCAGGATCACAAGATACCACCAGAAATTCTTGGTCAAGCCGATGGTTGCGCCTCTTTTGCCCATATCCTTGCCGCGCTTATACGCCTCACGCTCGCGCTTGGTGGAGGGCAGTCTGATCTTGGATGCCAGTGCCACGGTGGTATCGTTGATAAATATCTCCTTGAGATTCTTCTCTCTTGCATCCGCCTCTTGATTTTTGTACCGGATGCAGTACAGCACGATCAGCGTGCCCAGCAGCAAAAGCGCCGGGATCAGCACAAAGGGCGTGACGTATCTCACCGCGATACCGTCCTCCACATACTTTTCCACACCGCGCAGGCGAGAAGCAAGTCCCGCACCCGCAAGCATACAAAGCACGCTTGCAAGCACGTCAAATCCTGCCACGATCGCAGCCCACAGCGTCATGTGCTTTACGCTCTTGGACCCGAAATGCAGCAGGTTAAAGCCTACGATCAACACGTAGATCAGGGTGCAGATCAGCGCGCCGAAATACAGCACGCCCGCCGCTTGCAAGCCAAGCGATGCGCCCAAAATATTTTCCTCGGTCAGCTTAAACAGGTCAAGATATACATCAAGATCAGCAGGCTGTGCCCCAAAGAAATAAGCGAATAGTCCCATGCCGCTTTCACGCAGGTCCAACACATCGGGAACCGTAATGCGAACAGCATCCAGACAGACAAACACGATCTGGCAGACAAGCAGTACGCCCGAAAGTGCCCAGAGCAAAATACGGTAAAGCTTATCAAGATCCGCAGGCTTTGCCTTTTTCTTTGCTTTGGTCGTCTTTCGCACAAACGAATGTCCGCAGCCGTCACATACCTTTGGGTTGAGCGGCAGTATCTTGCCGCAATCGGGGCATTTGGTTGCCACCGACGCACCGCAACTGAGGCAGTACGTTTTTCCCACAGGTATGCTTTTGCCGCATCGGGGACAGAGTTTAGTCTGTTCCATGCGTTTTCTCCTTTATCAGACAGAGGTCTTGGACTCTCTCTTGCCCTTGTAAGGCACCTCGGTGGTGCGCAGGATCTCGCCCAGCACGTCGTTTGCCGTGATATGATTCAGCTTTGCTTCCTGCTTAAGCATCAGACGGTGGCTGATAGCAGCACGGAAAATAGCGGCAATATCATCGGGCAGCACGTAATCTCTGCCGCGCAGGAACGCATACGCACGCACCAGATGCATCAGTGCAACGGTTGCACGAGGGGATGCGCCCAACGAGAGCGAGGGATGCTTTCTTGTTGCAAAAATCAGATCCACCATGTACTTGTAAAGCTCGTCGTTGATCTCAACCTTGGTGACCAACTCACGGATCTCCCTGATCTCGTCAACACTGAGCACCGCCTCGACCTCGTCCAAAGGACTGTGATCGCGGCGCGCCTTAATGATGTTGATCTCCTCCTGTGCGCTGGGATAGCCCATAAAGATCTTGAGTGCGAAACGGTCGAGCTGTGCCTCAGGCAGCGGATAAGTACCTACGTAGCCCGTGGGGTTCTGGGTAGCGATGACCATAAAGGGATCGGGCACTGCCATAGTCTCGCCGTCAACCGAAACCTTGTTCTCTTCCATAGCCTCCAGAAGCGCAGACTGCGTCTTGGGGCTGGCGCGGTTGATCTCGTCTGCCAAGAGCAAATTACACATAACCAAGCCGGTGCGGAACTCAAATTCTTCCTTTTGCCTGTTATAAATGTGAAAACCGGTGATGTCGGAAGCCATAACGTCGGGGGTGAACTGCGCGCGCTTGAAGGTTAAACCCGTGGTCTTTGCCAGAGCAGATGCAAGAGTGGTCTTACCGGTTCCGGGCACATCCTCGATCAGCACATGAGAGCCTGAGAGCATGGCAGTCATGAGCATGATGATCTCGTTTCTCTTGCCCACAATAACCTTTTCCACCTGGTCAATGGCAGCCATCACCTTCTGATGTGCAGCCTGCATTTCGGGAGAAAGAGAGGGGGTGTTGTTTTGGCTTTCGATGTTCATGGTTGGTTTACTTCCTTTCAAAAACAATATAAGACATTATAGCATATTTTTCCATGGGTTTTCAAGGGCTTTGGGGGCATCTTGCACAATTTCTACATGCCAAGAAAAAAATTTACAATTTGCAACCCAATAAAAAGAGCAGACATGCGTGTGTCTGCTCTTTCACTTGATTGAATACAATTATCCAAGGCTGCCGGGCTGGCCCTTCTGCGAGAAATCGATGAACGTTCCCTCACGGCATCGGGTCAGTCCCTTGTTTGCATATTCAAATTACCAATGCAAACCGTGGTAATAGTGTCCCGTGCCGATAAATCCGACCTGACGGAACTCCTGCGGATTGTGGCGAATGATATAATCCATATAAGACACCACCATACGCGCGGTTAAAAGATATCCCTGCGCGTTAAGATGTCCGCCGATCCAGAAATGCTCGTAGAATTTATCGTCGTACACGGGACCGTACTCGCGCAGGTCGATGACGTAGGTGTTGTCAAAATACTCCGCCAGATCATACATCAGCTTTTGATGACCGTCTGCCTTTGCTTCCGCTTCTGCACCGTGTCTGGGCGTTTTGGGCATGGTGACAAGGAAAAACTTTGCCTTGGGTTGAATCTGCTTATACCGTTGTATCAATGCGGCAAATTCGCCTGCAAATGTGGGCGCGTTCTTGGCGGGATCTTCGGGATCGATATCCTCGATCGAACCCACGGGCAACCCAAGCCCCCACAGATCGTTACAGCCAAGCGCCATAATGTAGCATTGACAAGCCAACTCGGGATTCCAGTAGCCGTTTGCCTCTCCGAAGGATTGCAAATATTCACGCGCCGTCATGCCGCCGCGCGAGAAATTATATACCTTGGTACCTGCCATACGGGCAATATACTGCCCCCAGGAAATATCATAAATATCGTGATAGCCAACCTGCCCCTCCGGGGTCATGGATTCCAGCTCACCTGAAGAAAGACTGTCTCCCACACAGGCGATCGAACGAAAAATGCCAACAAAGCCACCATCGCTGACAAGCTTATCCAAAGGCTTTTCATCGGGTATTGCATAGAAATCATTGATATTCACGGAAATCCTCCTGTAAATCAAGTTTTTTTCAGTATAACATAAATATGATGAAATAACAAGACAAGGAACGTACGAACTTTTCCCTTGATTTTTGTGCATATTTTTCAAGATTTTTTGAAAAAAAGTACTTGACAAACAAAAATGCTTGTGCTATGATATATGGGTACGCGAAAGCGTATGGCTTGCGGCGTTAGCTCAGCTGGATAGAGTGTTTGGCTACGAACCAAAAGGACAGGGGTTCGAGCCCCTTACGCCGCGACAAAAAACAAAAGGTGGATGCCAACAGGCATCCACCTTTTGTTTTTTGCCACGTCGTTCCACGACTCTGAACCCCCGCATGCGCGTCACGTAGTGACGCCATGCAAATTTGCGCAGGTTGCCCGAACGGCTTTTGCGACTTTTGGCGCAAATATGGGTTCTGAGTCCCACACCATATATGCGCCCGTAGCGCAATTACATGCCGCTTGCGGCAGATCTGCCCCCTAAGCAAAACACAACGCGCACCTGCAGCAATGCAGGTGCGCGCATTTTTACTTGACTCTTATTATGTGGAAATGTTCAGGCAACCTCTTCCCAAACCTCGTGCAGCACAACGTCGGCATCGGTATTCCAAGCCTCCAGGCTCATGCCCATGGCGTTGGTATACATATTGCCTTCCTCGTCTGCCCAGCCAAGGAATATTTCTCCGGGGCGGGACTCGGGTACGGTCAGCAGGTAAGTTTCACCCGTGCTTACTACACGCAAATGGGGAAGAAACGCTTTGCCTCCTGCGGAAACGGTTGCGTAACCGCTTACGCTGAGCGTAGTCGTTCCCTGCACCGCGTTGCTGAAGCCGTATACGGTAATAACGTACGCTTCACCTGCCTTGACGCTGTAGGAGATACTGAAGTTCTTATCGGTATCGCTTGCATCGTCGTTGCGGGCAAGCACGTTGCCGTTTGCATCGCAGAGAATACCGCGAGTGTCAAGGCTGCCTTGGGTGGTAAACGTGATCACGGTATCTACCAAGGAAACGAAGGTGAAATTCTGCTCTGTCACACCGTTCAGCGTCACTGCAACAGGTGCGTTGACCGAAACGAACGCAGAGGCCTCTATCCACTTGGCATACAGCGTAATGTCCTCTGTTACGGGAACTGCCATATCAAACATATCGCCCGTACATTCGGCATTGTCATACCAGCCGGCAAACAGATGTCCCTCTTTTACGGGAATCGCGGGGAACGTCAGCCCCAGATCCATGGTGACGGTCTGCGTAAAGCTCTCGCCTGCACCGTTCAGATCAAAGGTTACGGTATATTCTGTCTCCTCATCGGTTCCCAGCCAGATATTGTACTGCTTGGGCACAAACTTTGCATACAGCGTCAGATCACCATATACACCCGTGCCAAGCAGGTGCGTCACCTTTACGGTGCAATTCTCGTCCTTGTACCAGCCGTCGAAGATCCAGCCGGTTTTGGCAGCGGAAGCGAGCGGCTCGATCGTGTCCAGCACGGTGTAGCTTGCAGGGTTTTCGTGCGCTGCGCCCTCGGGCAGTACGTACGTCACCGTATAGGTAGCAAGGCTCCACTTTGCATACAGTACAATGTCCTTGCACTCACTCGTCCTGATCACAGGCACAGGCTGCGTATAAGCAGGATCTGCATACCAGCCCTCAAACTTGTACCCGGGCTTTGTTGCGGGGAACAGAGGCAAGGTGGGTAGATCAGCGGTGTAGAATGACAGATTTCCCTTCAGATTGCCTTGCAGAATATCTTCTATACTCATCTGCGGATTCTCTCCGCCGTACAGATGGTAGGTAATCGAATAATAGATAGGCTCCCAACGGGCATACAGCTTGAGATTGCCGGTTCTTCCGGGCAGAATGTTCTCAACCTGTTCGCCACCCTCTTGCTCTGTAAACCAACCGCCAAACACGTAGCCCTCTCGGGTAGGAGCTGCCAGCGTCAACGTCTGCGTGGTATTGTAGATCGCGGGATTTTCGGGAAGAATGCCGCCAAGTCCGTCATATTCGATCACGTAAGTAACGGGTGTCCACTTGGTGTAAAGCGTAATATCGCCCATACTTCCCTTCGGGATCAGCAGCGAGGCGGGAACTGACAGTGTACGGTCGGTAAACCAACCGCCGAACACGTAGCCTTCTTTATAGGCAGGAAGGATGTTCAGCGCCTCGGACTCGATGGTATAGATCGAGGGATTGATATTTGTAGCATCCTCTGCACCGACATAGGTAATGGTATACTCAATGGGTACATATTGTGCATACAGCTCAACGTCTCCCAGACTTCCGGCTGTAAGCTCGGTCACCTTAAGCCCTCCGTTTTTATCGGTATACCATCCGTCAAAGACATAGCCGGGGATCTTGCAGACCAAGCCGCCGAATACAACCGTATCCTCCACGGTATAGGTTACGGGGTTGATTGCATCCGCATATTCTCCCTGCGTCGGGTCAAAATGCAGCTTGATAGAATACACGATGGGCGTCCATGCAGCAGTCAGCACAATATCTCCCGTACTGCCCTGTGCGATCTCGGTCACACGCGTGTCGCCGTCATACCATCCGTCAAACACATAACCGGGCTTAAGAAGATCTCCGATCAGCACGGTATCACTGGTAATGGTGTAGGTAACGGGATTGGCATGTGCTACATCCTTGGTGTTTTCATAAGTGATCGTATAAGTCAGCAGCGCGTATACGGCTTCGACCGTAAAATCATCGGGAATCAACTCATATTCATCCCATACGCCCACATATCCCGTGTGCGCAGGTACTTCGGGAGGCGTGATGCTCTCGGTCTCCACGGTAAAGAGGATCTCGCCGACCACACTCTCACCGTCCACAAAGGTTGCTTTATACTGAACGGGCGTCCACTTTGCGTAAAGCGTCAGATCTCCGACGGTGCCGGCTGCGATCTCGGTAATGCAAGTCTCAAACTCGGCATCGGTATACCAGCCATCAAAAATATAATGCTCGCGTACAGCGTCAAGCAGTGCGATCGGCTGTTCGGTCACATTATACCCATCGGGATTCTCATGCTCGTCAGACTCAACACCCTCATAGGTAATGCCGTAATCCACAACGGTGTACGTTGCGTTGACCGTGATGCCGCCGGGGGTCAGCTCAAACTCCTCCCATTCGCCCGCGTAGCCCGTATGCTCGGGCACCTCGGGTGCGGTAATACTATCGGTCTCAATCGTATAAGGTATCTCGGCAACCACGGTCTCGCCGTCCATAAAAGTAGCGGTATATTGTGTGGGCTCCCACTTTGCATACAGGGTCAGGTCTCCGGTGGTACTGGGTGCGATCTCGGTAACAGGGGTCGTGTATTCCGCATCGGCATACCAACCTGCGAAGGTGTAATGCTCACGCGTTGCATCAACAAGCGTGATTGCCAACTCGTCAGCGTTATAACCTGCGGGATTTTTATGCTCGGAGGCTTTGACACCCTCATAGGTGACCTTATAATCCACGGCAGTGTATTTTGCGTTTACCGTAATACCGCCGGGGGTCAACTCAAATTCCTCCCATTCTCCCACGTAGCCTGCATGCTCGGGCACCTCGGGTGCGGTGATACGCTGACTCTCAACGGTATAAGCAACCTCGGAAACAACCGTCTCGCCATCCATAAAAACGGCTTTATATTGCGTGGGCTCGAATTTTGCGTAAAGCGTCATGTTGCCGGTCATGCCCTGAGGAATTTCGTAGATCTGCATGGTAAGAGATGCATCCGTGAACCAACCCGCAAAATCATAATTCTGCTTGGTGGCAGGCTGCAGCTCGATATGTTGCTCGATCGTATACTCGGTCGTGTTGGAGTGTGCGATCTCCTTGTCGACATCATAAGTAATCAAATATTTCACCGGCGTATACTTTGCGTAAACAGTCAGATCGCCCTCAACAGGGTTGTCCGCAAACGCATCTGCTGTAAATAACCGGGTCCATGCACCCTCGTCAAAGAACCAACCATTGAAGATATACCCTTCCTTAGAAGGCTCCACAGGCAAACGCACCTTTTGATTGCCGCTGATCTTCAGCGTGCTGTAAAGCTCTCCATCAGCACTGAAACTGACGGTGTACTGTTCTTTCGGCTGCTCTGCAGGCGTGTTATTGCACGCAGCGAACAAGGCAAGACACGCGGTTAATATCGTTAAAACAAGTATGAAAACATACTTTTGTTTCATTCTTTCATCCTCCTGATCCAAGCAATTTCGGTCACAAAAATCCTTTCCCGAAAAATGAGTCATTATATTATAGCACACATCCGATAAAATTGCAACCGTTTTCGTGTCGAAATATCAATCATCGGTGCAATGCTCCCCTTCCCCGCTTGGAATTTTCTGTTATTTATTACGATATTTTGTAAGGACTTGCATACAATCATAAAAAGTGAACGCTGCGAATGGGTTTGATAAATTAGCGGAGAAATAAGCAAAACGAAAGCAGAAGTCACTACGGCTTCTGCTTTTTCATTTTTCAAGATGTGAAGGAGCGTCCGTAAGATGCATCTCACCCACCACAATCGCTTCTCTCATTTCACCTCGTGCCTC
>JAZNBB010000086.1:0-12695 GCA_045586845.1 Eubacteriales bacterium | reverse complement strand
CGGGGGTCTCCTCAACGGGGGTCTCCTCAACGGGAGCTTCCTCAACGGGAGCTACCTGTGCTACAGGTGCTTCGGGAGCATTGGGCTGCAGCTTGAGTGCGTGACCACCGGTCAGCGTGATCATCTTGATTGCCTGGAGCGAGAAGCTGTTAGCTTCAACGGTCAGGGCCTTATCCAGATCACCGTCTGCCAGGATCTTAACTCTCTTGCAATCTGCAGCGATCAACTTCTTCTCCTTCAGGGAGTTGATGTCAACCTTATCGCCGTTCTCGTAGTGTGCGTTGAGCGTGCCAACGTTGACTGCACCCATCTTACCGCTTGCTGCACATGCAACCAGTACAACAGAGTTGACTGCTTGTGCGTCGGTCATGAGAGCATCTGCCTCAACTGCGGAAACATGATCAACGTGAACGACCTCTTCAGCAGCTACAGCCTGTGCAGCAACCTGTGCATCGGTCAGTACTTCGGGTTCAGCTTCCTTAGCGGGTTCTTCGCTTGCAGGACCCTTCGGGAAAATGTTGTGACCGTACAGGATGTACGCAATGATCAGGATTGCAATAATTACCAGAAGAACGATCAGGAAGATCCACCAGCCGTTCTTGTTCTTCAGGGGATCCTCGACAGGGTCGGTTTCGGACTCGGATTCAGACTCAGACTCATCGGGATCGGTAGTGCCTTCGGGAGGAACAGACTCAGACTCGGACTCGGTTTCGGACTCGGTATCGGACTCGGTTTCGGACTCGGTATCAGACTCGGTATCGGACTCAGTGTCGGACTCGGTGTCAGACTCGGTATCGGATTCGGTGTCGGAAGATCCGGTGTCGGATCCGGTGTCAGACTCGGTGTCGGATTCGGTGTCGGATTCGGTGTCGGAAGATCCGGTGTCGGACTCGTCGGGAGTTTTCTCATGTCCGCAAACGCACTTATTGTTTTCATCATAGCTGTGATCTTCTTCCAGAACGTACGGGCAGCCAGAGCAAGTACGCCAGTGCTCTTCATTGTTGTAGCCGTATTCATCGCCAAAGGTATGCGTACTGCTGTAAGTCGTTTCGTAGAAGTTATAGTCTGCTTTATTATTGTTGAATTTGCTTGCAGCAGCGGCGTTATCATAGCTTTCTGCACCCCACTTCCACTTAACACTATAGTGGTAGGTTGCGTCGTGCTCAGGAGCAGCAGAAAGTGCGGGGATTTGATCCGCCTCCAGTTTTTCGCCATTATCGGTATTGATGGTAATGGTCTTAATGAGATCGTTGTTCAGATTATAGAAATTGATCGTGAACAGGTACTGCTCATAGTTCACTGCATAGTAAGAGAAATGATTGGTGGTGAATTTCAGAGTGCCGTTTTCTTCTTTCACGGTGTTCAGCTTTTCAGCTTGAGTTTTATCAGTGCCAACGTAGTATACGAAGCTGTGGAACTTGTTAAGTGCCGTGTTTTCGGAAGGAACGGTGATGGTAGCCATACCTTTTTCGGATTCGAACTCGGAACCGATCAGATCAAAGCTGTAAACTGCGGCATATGCAAAGTCAACATACGTGGGCCATTCGGACTCTTCTGCCAACAGGTAAGATACGGCAAAGGTGACCTCATCCTGTGTTTTAGCATCTGCGATATCACGCAGTGCCTGGTTATCGAGCTGAATGGTGATGTCGTGTGCACCGGGAACATTGGCGTTACCGGCGATGATAGCCTCCAGTGTGATCTTGTCATTCATTTCTGCCAGTGTGAGGAGAGGAGAAATGATCGCGGATGCGGTCAGACGGTTGCCGTTGGGAACGTAGTTACCAAAGTATACCTTATAGCTGTCACCATCGGGAACAACGGTTGCGCCGCCGTAATTGTGCGCGACCTTATCAAACTGTGCCTCATAACTGGTGTGCTTGGTAACCTTTTCCAACGCGGGAGACCAATTCTTGAACACGTAGGAAAATTCATAGTCCAAAGGCTTGGTGGGATCATCTACTTTAAGCGTTGAGCCATATGCGAAGTCATCCTGGAAGTAGATCTCGCCGTCTACCAGGAAGGTAATGGTTGCCCACAGATCAGCCGTATAGGTGGTGTGAGCAGTTGCGGGAGCCAGCTCCTTATCCCAACCCCTGAAGGTCAGAGTGTCGAGATTGGTCCATGCTGCATCGGGAGTGGGATACTCACCGTATGCAACCTCCATCGTGTAAGGCTTCTTGTCAGCCACCACGAAGGAAATGGTTGCGGTGTACTCTGCTACGTAGGTAGCGTCACCCGTAACGATGGGCAGCTCAAAGCCGTAGCCTTCCCATCCTTCGAAATTCAGAGTGTCGAACAGATACTCATCATCTTTCAGAGCAGGAACAGAACCGTACGTGAAGGTTCTCGGAATCTCCTTGCCGAGAACAACGAAAGTAACGGTATACTCGTTTGCTTCCATCATGACGGTTACAACGGTATCAGCTGCGGGCATGGTGTCGATCGGTTTGCCGTCCTTATCATAAGCAACCGGCGTGTGGCCCTCTGCCGTCAGATGAGAGTAGTAAGGATCGAGCTGTGCACCATAGGGCAGGAAGCTCTCTAAGATGGTCTTGCCAGATTCATCCTTGAACTCAACCGAGTACAGGTCAGCAAAGGTGACTTGGAAGAAAACATCGGAGGTGATATCACGGGTGGGAACGTAGTCGCCAAGGGTAATGGATCTGCCGTAAGCAGTGATGGTTACCTTGTCAAGTACTTTCTTGAGCCATGCACCGGGATTGTAAGTTACATCAAATTCAAAGCTGAATACGCCGTCGCCATCGTAGGTACCGGTCAGCTTTGTATCCTGGAACCTTTCGGGGATCTTGTTATAGACCAGGTCAATTGCAGAATTGGTATAGTCGTAAAGCTTCTGAGCCCTGGCAGAATCGGGAATTCTGTTCTGGTAATCAGCAAAAGCCTCAACCATGCGCTCAACGATATCCTGTGCGCGAGCGGGGCTGACATTCAGCTTGTTTGCAACGCGTGCAACAACCTCGTTAAGACGGGCACTGCCGACCAGTGCGTCTGCATCCTTGAGCTGGGTCAGAGCTGCAAGGTCATCGTAGCTGACCATCTGGGTCAGATTATATACGGACTTAATGGTCAAAGATGCTTCTTTGCCGTTAACCGTTTCGGGAACCTTGTCAATGAGAATGTTACCAAACTTCTTGATCAGCTCGAAAGCGGGGCGTGCAGCCTCGACATCCTCGAGCAGAGCCTGCTCCTTTTCGTCCAGAGCGTCGATGTTATCGAACAAATATTCAACAACCTCTACGAACTGGTCATACTCAAGCAGATCAAACAGAGCCAGCAGTTCGCCAACGGTTGCGCACTCACCCATTCCTTTAACAATGGTCCGCTTGGTCTCGTCAGAAATGTCCGGGTGGTTGAGAACCTTGGTCATAGCCATGGTAAATGCACCGGGAACGAAAATGTCCCCGTTCAAATCACCACCGGTGCCGATCACGTAATCAACGATGCTGTCGGTAGTTTTAATGATAGCCTGAGCACCATTACGAACCAGATCCAGATCCTCCTTATCGCCGCGCAGAGCAACTCTGAACTCGATCTTGCTATCTGCCTTGTCCTCGGCACCCAGAACAACTTCATAGGTTGCCAGAACGCCGTCATCACCGACGTATGCAACATCGTTGGGAGTGATGGGGTCAACCATAACTGCATTCTTCAAGCCTGCAACGGAAATGATCTCGCCGTAGTTGCCTGCTTCAACAGTGTCCATCAGCTCTACCAGCTGGGAAATGCCGTAACCTTCAACAGCAACAACCTCGTGGCTGTTTACAGTTACAGTGTTGATCTTGCCGTTGTAGATCTCGGTAGCACTTGTCTTCAAAAAAGAAGTGATTGCACGCTCGTAAGAGCTGCCGAAGCTATCGTAGCGAATGTCTCCGATCACATCATGAAGGATCTGCTTGTAATTGCTTGCATCAACATTGACGTACAGCGTAGCAACGCCGTTCTCGTATTCCATGTCGTACTCGCCGTAGTTCACAGGCAAGGCGTGGATGTCGGAAACGATCTTATCCACAACGTCAACAGTTGTACCCTTGATCACGATGTCATCCTGGGTAGCAAACAAAAACTCGTTATCCCACTTGATGTACTTGCCTGCAGGAATGTCAGCCTTGTACACGGGGATCAGCTTCAAATAAGGAACCTCTATAGCAGAATCTTCAATCAACACGCCGTCGATTTCCCAGGTAACCGTATAAGTTACACCAGCGAACTCGGGATCAGGATTGATCTGCTGCTGAATGGAATCCATGATCTGGTCTGCGGTTGCGCCATTCTGAATAGCGTCCACAACAGCGTCGATGTCGCCGATCACGGAATCGTCAACAAGGACATTGTCGATCACGGTATCCATGTTATCCAGGGCTGCGTCACCCTGTGCGCCGCCTAATAATTCATCAGCGGACTCTTTGAAAGATGCGTCGCTCTCATACTGTTCTCTGACGTACTCTTTCAACTCGGCAGCAGCGTCAACATTGGGGTCATCCTTAACGCTGTTGTACTTGTTGATGAGGTCAATGAACGCACTCAGATCCTGACCCGCGAGAGAGGACAGGGCGGAGTTGTCTGCAGCGAACGCAGGAACGGTGATCACAGAGGCAAACATTGCCAGACACAGCAATGCAACAAGTACTCTGCAACCAAGTTTTGCGGTTTGCTTCATTGGTTTTTCCTCCGAAATAATAGATTTTTAAGACTCGGGATATGTGAAACCCCTGCCGTTATCCGGCTTGGGCGCCTTAACATTAGATTATATAGCGCAGTCGGCTCTTGCCTCAAAATGACATAGTTAGCCCACTCCCCTACATTAAAGGGATTATAACACATTTTTTCTGATTTGTCAAGAATAAACGCTTCTTCCACATAACATATGCAAAATTGCGGTGTGAATTGAGTAATGCGCAATATCACACACGTTTTTTCAAAAATGTGCACAATATTTGAGCTGTCGGGCACAATTTTTCATTATTTTGTTGCAAATTCGGCAGCGATCAAGTATTTTTCTTCGCGGTTACAAGTGTCACAATCCGGAGCGTTCATAAATTATTTACATATTTCGACAGTTTTTCGCGCTTCCGTACCGTGGTGCATCTTGTCAAACAAAAGGTGAAGAACATTCGCTGCCGTGCGTATGCGTTTGACGCCAATCATATTTCGGCGCAGTCTTTGACGCAGCAGACGACATATGCGCTTTGCTGTTTATTTTTTAACTCATTGTTGATTATTGCCAGTGCAAAAAACATCTCCACGTAAAAGCAGAGACGTTTCAGCTTCAGGCATAGCTCCAACACTGCAAGATACGCACAAGGGCACCAAAATGTCCCTCAGCCACGCAACCGGTGTCTTCCATTTCACAAAAAAACAGCCCGTGCGTCCTTACGGAACGCACGGGCTGTGCTTATTCAAGCTTTGGATCGATCCGTTTGGGAACGATCTTAGTCCTTCTTCTTAGCAACTACGCAAGCGCCAAGAGCCAGAACTGCAACGATCGCACCTGCGCCAATGATACCGCCACATCCCTTTTTCTCTGCGGGATCGGTAGCCTGCTCGCTATCGGGAGCAGTGGTGGCATCGTCAGTCTTATCGTCGGTGTCAGCATCGGTTTCCTTGGGGTCATCGACCTTATCCTCGGTGGTGTTCTCGTCGGGTTCGGTCTCTTCCTCCGTGATAGACTCAACGGTAACCTTTTCCATACCCTCAAGAGTCAGGGTCATACCGGAGTTCTCGGGATACCAGCCACAAGTCTCGTCGGTAGCCTTCATTGCGCCCAGAGCGTTGGAGGTAGCCCATGCGCCAACAGGGTCGCCACCGGTAGTATCGCGGTCAATATAGCAAACCAACATATTCAAGCTAACCTTGTCGGAGCCGCCGGTCCACTCGGGAAGCTCGGTCTTGTCCAGCTTAGCGACGATGTCTCTGTACAGAGTCTGCCAGGAAACAGCAAACTCAGCGTACCAGCCGGAGCCGTCCTCAGCAGCCTTGGTAGCGCCCTTAACGTCACCCTCTTTAAACTCAACCTCATCATCGGAAGCCATGTAATAGTCAGTAGTAGAGCCGGCATCGCTTTCGATGCACTGAACGGTCATATCAACGGTATTGTCCTCCTGCAGGCCGAAAGAGTAGAAAACTGCTCTCTCATAGCCTTCGGTAGCAGCAGCCCAGCCGTTGAAGTCGAGCTGGATCTGGAAAGCGTCACCGTTGTACTGGCTGTCGTCAGACAGAGCTACAACGTCGTCATTGATCTTGAACGCAACATACAGATACTCAGCGTCTGCGCTGAACCACATATTAATGGACCAGTTCTCATCAACCTCGCCAACCCAAGCGTCCAGGTTGTACTTGTCGATGTCGTATCTCTCAAAACCGCCCGACTGCCAGTCGGAAACGTCACCATCAAGGTGGATTTTGGTCGACAGATCTTCTACATAGCTTGCCTTAACCTCGCCGAATGCGTTCCAGTCCGCTTCGTCAACTGCAGCATTTGCAGTCAGAGCGCACAGAGAAGCCAGCATAGCAGCAACTACGAGCATTGCAAAAAACTTCTTCATAAAAGTCTTCCTCCAAATTGAATTTTTTGTTAGTACCGTGCAAAGACGGTCATTTACTCTATTATGCTATCGAAATATTATTACAGCCGTATGTACTATTTGTTAACTGTTTGTAACCTCGGTGCTGCTTTTTGTGCGACAAGGTGCAGTTAACCAAACCCAAGGTTGTGTTTTTGTGCATTTTGCCAATCAGCTTTCAAATACGACCTGCAACTGCTCAAGCATAGCAGCAGACTCATCCGACAGATAGCCGTCGCATAGCGGGGCTAAACCGTCATAGCCGTCGTGCGTGACGCGATTTGCGCAAGCAACCGGACGCTGCGGCTTGCCCAGCATCAGATCACCAAGCATCAGCACCTTGCCGTCTCCAACGCAAGCCTTTTCCTTAATGATATGCAGATCGGCGTCCACCGTGACTCTGCCGTGCGCATCGGGCGTAAAGCGGCAAAGCCCGCGCCCCGGCAGGTACACCGCCAGGCTGACGCCCTCGGTCTGCCCGGTGAGCGTATAGGTCGCACGGCAAGCATAAGGATACTCTGTCTTTGCCGACACGTGTACCCGTCTGCCGCCCACAAGCAGATCCGCCTCGGATTCGGTCATATACGGAACCACGACCGTGTTTTGGTCCATTATCATATACGCGTAACGCGCGCACGCGGACAATCCCTCGCCGCCGCGCATCGAGCAGCACCACCAAGCCTCGTAGCAATGCGCCGCCAGCATACCGTCGGTCGCGCAGGTGTCGCAGCCAAAACCTCCGTTCGCTCTTTGTGTGCGCAGCATACCGTTATACAGTATGCGATTGATGATAGGCAGATAGCGTTGATCTCCCGTGGCAGCATACAGCTGCGACGCTACCATGAACGAATCCACCACAGCACAAGGCTCTGTCCATTCCGGACGCCCGAACCAGTTTTGATTTTCATAATTGACCGTCATACCGTGAGCCAAATACATATCAAAAATGCGTACCGCTGCGCTCAGGTAACGCTCGTTGCCCTCGGCAAAATACATACGCAGCACCCCACGCGTTGCGGTCAGTGTGGCGTGTGTTTGCAGTTGCATCCCCACCGGATCAAGTGCCAAAAATGCATCGATCATCTCCTCCAGCATCTCGCCAAGTGCTTTCCGGAGAGGCGAATCGGGATAAATACAATACGCGTGACTTAAGCCATCCAACGGAATATACGCGCAACCGGTATCGGTAGACAGGTGCCATTTCCCGCTGGTGGCAAACACGTGCCCCGACTCCGCACCGCCGCCCGTGCGAAGCGCAGGATCGGTGGGGTATTCGCGGTAGGTCTCGCGCAAAGGCAAAAACAGATTCATGATCACGCCCTCGATCAAAAACAACGTAGTGTCCAATCCTCTGTATTCATAATATGCGCAAAGCGCGCGCAGCAGCCAGCCGTGACCCGACAGCTGCTGCTCATCCGCCCGGGGATGAGGCAGTCTGCGACCAAGATACCCCTGACCGTTGAGTGCCCAAGCCAGCTGTTCCATGGCAGCATCAAGTGCGGCAGGCTCACGCCCCGTTGCCATGGCAGTCAACGTCTGCGATAGCATGGCTCTCCCCTCCCAATCACCGGGCCAGGTGTCAATGGACTGGCTTTCAAACACCAGCGGGGGCACGTATATATCGCTCTCCAGACGCGCGATCTGGCGCGCAAGCCTGTCGGCAAGCGCACCTGTGTGGCGCACATCCTGTGCATTTGCAAATTCCAATACCGAATATTTCATAGCTCATTCTCCTTGGGTTGGATCATTGTAAAAAATCATTGTATCACTATTTCAACGATCTGTGCAGGGGTATGCGCAATATGGGTCGCTCCCGCATTTTTCAGTTCTTTCTCGCTGCCGTAACCGAAGGTAACGCCAAGGGTATCCATGCCGTGTGCGGCACCGCCCAGCACATCGTGCTCGCGGTCACCGATCATGATACATTCTCGCACATCAGGCGCGCCCAACAGCACCAGCGCGCGCTCGACCACCTCCGCCTTTTTGGTACGTGAGCCATCCATTTCGCTGCCCGCGACCGCGTCAAAGTAGCCGTTCAGATCAAAATGTTTCAATATCTGCTTCGCGTAGATCTCAGGCTTGGAGGTGGCAAGACCGATCCGAACACCGCGCGCCCGCAATTCCGCTAACGCTTCGTGGATCCCGGCATAAACCTCGTTTTCAAAAATGCCCTTGACAGCGTAATACTCGCGGTATGCGTCCACCGCGCGCATGGCATCCTCGCGGGAAAAGCCATAGCAGACCTCAAAGGATTCGTGCAGAGGCGGTCCTATAAAGCAATACAGCTCGCGGCGGTTTTCCACCGCTATGCCAAACTTGGCAAGCGCATACTGCACCGAGCGCGTGATTCCCTCGCCCGGGTCGGTCAGCGTGCCGTCCAGATCAAAAAGCGCATATTTGTAGGCACTCATACCTTCTCCTCCTGCGCACGTTTGTACGCAATAAACTCCTCGTACGTGCCCGGTCGGTCGCACCAAGTACCATCCTCACGGATCTCAATGATACGATTTGCCACGGTATTGACCAACTCATAGTCATGAGAACTAAACAATATGTTACATTTGAAATCAACAAGCCCATCATTGACCGCGGAGATCGACTCCAGATCCAGATGGTCGGTGGGTTGATCCACGACAAGGCAGTTAGAGCCAAACATCATCATGCGAGAATACATACATCTTGCCTTCTCACCGCCCGAGAGTACCTCAACACTTTTATATACGGCATCGCCCGAAAACAGCATCCTACCTAAAAATCCGCGCAGATAGCTCTCTGTCTGATCCTTGGAGTACTGACGCATCCAGTCCAGAATGTTCTCCTTGTGTCCGTTGAAGTATGCACCATTGTCATGCGGGTAGTAGGAGGTGGTGATGCTCACGCCCCACTTGAAGCTGCCGCTGTCTGCCTCATCCTCCCCCATGAGAATGCGAAACAGCGCGGTGATCGCCATTTCGTTACCCACGAACGCGATCTTGTCACCCTTACCCACCATAAAGGAAAGATCCCGGAATAGCACCTGCCCGTTCTGGCACTTGGTCAGCTCCTTAACGTGCAGAATGTCCTTGCCCGGCTCTCTGTCGGGCGTAAAGCCGATAAAGGGATAGCGGCGTGAGGAGACGGGCAGCTCGTAAACGGTCAGCTTGTCAAGAAGCTTGCGGCGCGAGGTCGCTTGACGCGACTTGGACTTATTTGCCGAGAAGCGCGAGATACACGCCTGCAGCTCCGCGATCTTTTCCTCCGCCTTCTTGTTCTGGTTCTTGATCATCTTCTGCATGAGCTGCGAGGACTCGTACCAAAACTCATAGTTACCCACGAACATACGGATCGCGCCATAGTCGATATCCACGATATTTGTACACACGTCGTTTAAGAAATGGCGGTCATGCGAGACCACTAGCACGGTGCCGAAGTAATCAGCAAGAAAATCCTCCAGCCACAAAACGGCATCAAGGTCAAGACCGTTTGTCGGCTCATCAAGCAGGATGATATCGGGATTACCAAACAGGGCTTGCGCGAGCAGGATCTTGATCTTGTCCTTTTCGTTCATGTCCGCCATACTCTCCCATAAGCAGGACTCGTCAAGTCCCAGTCCTTGCAAGAGCCTCGAGGCATCGGATTCGCTTTCCCAGCCGCCAAGCTCGGCATACTCCGCCTCCAACTCGGAAGCACGCACGCCGTCCTCGTCCGAGAAGTCCTCCTTTTCGTAGATGGCGTCTTTTTCCTTCCAAACGTCGTACAAGCGACGGTTGCCCATGATGACCGTGTCAAGCACGGTATAAGAATCATAAGCAAAATGGTCCTGTCCCAGCACCGACATACGCGCATCGGCAGCGATACTGATATCACCGTGCGTGGGTTCCAGTGTACCGCAAAGCAGCTTTAAGAAGGTGGATTTGCCCGCGCCGTTTGCACCGATGACACCGTAGCAGTTACCGGGCGTGAATTTCAGATTGACGTCCTTGAACAGCACCTGTCCGCCAAACTGAAAAGAAAGATTGTTCACCGTGATCATTGTATTTTTCATCCTCGTTTTTCTAATTGTATTCCGTTTCATTATAACAGAAATCGCGGGGAAGGTCAAGAGCAAAGCGTGCTCCTTCTTGGGAAAGTTTTTGAAAGTTTCGGGCAACCTTTTTTAAAAAAGTCCACGGATCCCAAGAGGATTTTGCTGTGCAATTGTAAATTTGCCCGAAACATTTGTCCATTATATGCGAGATTTTTTGCAACATCACCAAACAAAACTTGCAAAAATCCCTTGACACATCGATATCCCCTGTGCTATAATTATAAGTAATTTCTTGAAAGGCAATGACGAAAAATTCGCAGGAATTTTCACTTGCAGAGAGTCGGCGGGCGGTGCGAGCCGACAGTGAGAGCCTTGTGATCTGGTTTTTGAGCCGAGGGAAGAAAGCATATGCCGGCATACCGCGGCATGGCAAGTAGACCCCTCCGTGCCGCCGCGTTAAGGCGTGGATGACAGCACTACGGGTCATCCGTTAAGTGGCGCATATGCGCAATTTGAGTGGTACCGCGGACATGAACAGTTATGCCCGTCTCAAGTCAGCTTGAGACGGGCACGCTTTTTTCCATGATCGCGGCAGCCATACCGGAACGAAGGAGAATTGGTGCGAAGGAATACGTTACATTTCCTTCAACTCTGCCATTCGCGCCCAAACTTTACCCCAAAAGCCCAAGCCATATTTGGTATTTGGAGCTTTGCACCACGGTGAAGTTTCAAAACTATACGAGCCGCCATGGGCGGCATGGAGGATAACATGAGCAATCTGACAGGACTTGAACAAAAGATCGTCGAAATGGCGGCGCGTATCCGCGAGCTGCGTGAGATCGAGGGTCTGAGTGTTTCCTATATGGCGAACGCCGCAGGTGTGAGCACCGAGGAATACCTCGATTGCGAGGCAGGCAGACGCGACCTCAACTTCGCCTTTATCTATCGCTGTGCACAGGCATTGCGCGTGGACGTGACCGAAATCATCGAGGGCTCTGCCCCCAAGCTGCAGACCTATACGCTGACACGCCGCGGTGCGGGTCAGAAGATCGAGCAAGCTCACGGCATGAATTACTACAATATGGCGTACACCTTCAAAAACAGGATCGCCGAGCCGCTGTTCGTGCGCGCGACCTACAGTGCTGAGGCAGAAAACACCCCTATCGCGGTCACCAGCCACCAAGGGCAGGAATGTGATATCGTCATCGACGGTCGCCTCAAGGTACAAGTCGGCGACCACGTGGAGATACTCAGCGCAGGTGATACCATTTATTATGACTCATCCATCCCGCACGGCATGGTTGCCGTGGGCGGCAAGGACTGCACCTTCTACGCCATCGTGCTTGACCCCGATGCAGCCGAGCAGATCAAGGCAGTCGAGTTGGGTGCAACCCCCACCATCGCGGTGCGTGACGACCAAAAACGCGTATGGCAGAATTTTGTGGATGCAAAAGAAAACGACAAGGGCGTTTTGCAGTCACTTTCCTTCAAGAACACCGATCACTTCAACTTTGCATTTGATATCATCGATACCCTGGGGCGTGAGAAGCCGGATAAGCTGGCTATGCTGCACGTGGCAGGCGACATGACTGAGCGTCGCTTCTCATTCGGCGACATCAAGCGTGCCTCTTCCCAGTGTGCCAACTACTTCAAATCGCTTGGTATCAAGCGCGGCGACCGCGTTATGCTGATCTGTAAACGCCACTATCAGTTCTGGTTCTCAATGCTGGCGCTACACAAGATCGGTGCCATTGCCATTCCCGCAACCAACCAGCTGCAGGAGCACGACCTTTCCTACCGCTTTTCGGCAGCGGGCGTAAGTGCCATCATCTGCACCGCAGACGGCGATGTGGCACACCAGGTCGAGCTGGCAGAGATCGAGAGCCCCACGCTGACAACCAAGATATTGGTCGGCGGACAACGAAACGGCTGGCGTGACTTTGACGCCGAATACTCACTGTTCAGCGGAAAGTGGGAAAGAGATGAAAACTCTCCGGGCGGCGATGATCTGATGCTGATGTTCTTTACATCGGGCACCACGGGATATCCCAAGATCGCAGCGCACAGCTACAAAGTCGGATCGTAGCCATGTCGTTCTGTGAGCC
>JAZNBB010000085.1:0-57695 GCA_045586845.1 Eubacteriales bacterium | reverse complement strand
TGAGGCCAACGTGGCTGTTTCTCTTGCCAACTACGGCATGGACGTAGCATATGTAACCAAGCTCCCTGCACACGCCATCGGTCAGGCTGCTGTCAATTCCCTGCGCAGATACGGCGTAGATACCTCGATGATCGTACGAGGCGGTGACCGCATAGGCATCTACTACAACGAAAAAGGTGCTTCCCAGCGCGGCTCTGTGTGCATATACGACCGCGCGAACTCCGCAATCGCGAAGGCTGATGCAAATGACTTTGACTGGGATACTATCTTTGACGGCGCGGATTGGTTCCACTTTACGGGCATTACCCCCGCGTTGGGTCAAAACGTGGCTGACATTTGCCTGGACGCCTGCAAGGCAGCCAAGGCAAGAGGCATCAAGATCTCCTGCGACCTCAACTACCGTAGCAAGCTGTGGACAAGAGCCGAAGCACACGAGACCATGACCAAGCTTTGCGAGTACGTGGACGTGTGTATCTCTAACGAGGAGGATGCTAAGGACATATTCGGCATTGAGGCAGAAGCCACCGACATTTATGGCGGTGAGATCAACCACCAAGGGTATAAGTCCGTTGCAAAGCAGTTGGCTGACAAGTTCGGCTTTGAGATGGTTGCAATTACCCTTCGTGAAAGCCACAGCGCATCCTGTAACGGTTGGAGTGCAATGCTTTATAATGTTGCACAAGACAGATATTGTTTTTCAAAAAAGTATGAGCTGACCATCATTGATCGCGTTGGCGGCGGCGACTCGTTTGGTGGCGGACTGATCTACTCTATCATTTCAGGAAAGAGCACGCAGGAAGCTGTAGAATTTGCGGTTGCAGCATCCGCACTCAAGCACACCATCGGTGGTGACTATAATATGGTCACGGTTGCTGAAGTTGAAAAGCTGGCGGGCGGCGATGGCTCGGGCAGAATTCAGAGATAAACATCATGCATACAAAAAACGACTGAGTTTATGTACCTCAGTCGTTTTTATATGCAGGTATCATGAATAAGCCGACTCATGGATTTCGTGCTTATTTTTCGCGTTTCCCCACCTCGCGTAAGATTTTGACCGCAGGGGCAGGAATTCTGCCAAGGTGATCGGGACCTACGTTGAGCAGGTAGTTGACACCGCGCTCGTTGAGGTGTTTTTTGATGCGGATGACCTCGTCGGCACACTTCCAGTTATCGTCGTAGTACTTAAACCCCCAGGTATCGTTGAGCGTGGTGGGAGATTCCACCAGTACGCCCTCCATGTATTCGTCGGGGATTTCATTGTCACCCATGGAAACGTAGTCGCCAAGTCCGTTACCGATGCGGCTGTTAAGCAGGCAATCGGGCTGAATGGACTTGACCAGATCACGCAATTCTTGAGACTGCGCGGGTGTAATGGCGATGGGGGTATCGCACCATAAGAGGCACAGATCCCCGTACTTAGTCAATATTTCTCGAATCTGCGGCAATATTTTTGCGCGGAAGCATTGCTCATAATCTTTATCATCATCGTTGGGATAATCCCAGTTGTTTGTCCAATGCGTGTCACATACGTTGAGGTGGTCGGGATGATAGCCTCCGCCGTTGGGCTCGTGCCAGTCAAGCTCCTGCGAATAGTAAAGTCCGAACTTCAAGCCGTGCTTTTTACAGGCGGCAGATAACTCGCCTATTACGTCTCGTCCAAAAGGGGTGGCATCAACCACGTTATAACTGTCATAATCGGATTTGAACATACAAAAGCCGTCATGATGCTTGCTTGTTACCACCATGTAGTTCATCCCTGCATCCCTGGCAAGCTTGACCCATTCCTCAGCGTCAAAATAAATGGGATTAAACGCCTTGGCAAGCTGCGTGTATTCCTCGTTCGGGATACGGAAGTAAGATTGTGCCCATTCTGCAATCATATCCATGCGCTGTCCTCGGTATTCCCCTGCCAACAGCGAATAGAGTCCCCAATGGATCATCAGCCCGAATTTCGCTTCGTTCTTGAACCATTCCTTGTTGTTCATAGCGAAGTCTCCTTTATGAAAGGTTAGATTTTCCTTTGTACTCAAAGAATTTAGTATTATATGCATAGGCGATCTCGGCTTCGCCCTTACGTCTGACAATATAGAATTGATTGCCCGGCACCGCGGTATTGTCCAGCCCCTCGGGAGAGATGTACATCTCTTTGCTCCATGCATACAGCGTCCCTGTTTCGGGGATGCGCCATTTGCCGTTTTCGAAGTAAAACACCGTGACGTACTTGCTGTAATCAATATGCGTGCGTCCGGTAAAGCTGCGATGCGTGTGCGGCTCGTATACCAGCTCTTTGTCAATATGAGAAAGCGTATCGATCTCCACGATCAACTCACAATCGTGCTTGACTTCAAAGATCACGTCGTTATCTGCTTTATTCTGTTTGAAGTACAGCACGATCGGCACGATCACCAATAGTCCGATCAGCACACCCAGCAGCGCATGCACGAACACGCCCGCAAGGAGCGCGACGGTTGCAATAGGCATGACCCAAATAAGCGTCTTACTGTCGTTGGTCCCTGCCTTTTTGACCTCGTTACCAAGCACGTCCTGTCTGATATGCTCGTCAGTTAATATCTCTTTTGTCATAGTTGATTCTCCTTGACATTCTTCTGTTATCATTATACCAAAATAAAGCGTAAATGTCAATATAACTGCAAAAAAGTGAAGCCCCGACGGAATAACCGTCGGGGCATATTTGAAATTGCTTAATATTCTGCGTTACCAACCGTTCTGGGATAAGGAATGACGTCACGGATGTTGGAAACACCGGTCAGGTACATGATAATGCGCTCAAAGCCCAGACCGTAGCCTGCGTGCTTGGTGCCGCCGTACTTACGAAGGTTGACGTACCACCAGTAGTCCTCTTCCTTGAGGTTGCACTCTGCCATTCTCTCAAGCAGAACATCCAGTCTTTCTTCTCTCTGGCTACCGCCGATAATCTCGCCAACGCCGGGCACCAAAAGGTCCATAGCGGCAACAGTCTTGCCATCATCATTCAGGCGCATATAGAAGGACTTAATTTCCTTAGGATAGTCAATGACAAACACGGGACAGCCATAGACCTGTTCTGTCAGATATCTCTCATGCTCAGTCTGCAGGTCGCATCCCCATGCGACGGGATACTTGAAATCAGCGCCCGACTTGGAGAGCAGCTCAACAGCCTCGGTGTAAGTCACCTTCTTATATTCACTCTTTGCCAGCGTGTTAAGTCTGTCAAGCAAAGTCTTGTCAACAAAACTGTTGAAGAAGTTGAGCTCGCGCTCGCAGTTTTTCAGCACGTGCTTGATGATATATTGGATCATATCCCAAGCCAACTGCATATTATCGTTCAGGTCTGCAAAAGCGATCTCGGGCTCGATCATCCAGAACTCTGCCGCATGACGCGCGGTGTTGGAGTTCTCTGCGCGGAAAGTGGGTCCAAAAGTATAGATGTTGCCAAATGCCATGGCATAGGTCTCACCTTCCAGCTGACCGGACACGGTCAGGTTTGCGGACTTGCCAAAGAAATCCTGCGAGTAATCGATCTTGCCGTCTTCGGTTTTGGGCGGATTTTCCATATCCATGGTAGTCACACGGAACATTTCTCCTGCGCCCTCACAGTCAGAGGCGGTGATCAAAGGGGTATGCACGTACACAAAGCCGCGCTCATGGAAGAAGGTGTGGATCGCATAAGCGACCTCACTGCGTACGCGAAATACTGCAGAAAACAGGTTGGTTCTGGGACGCAGGTAAGCCTGCTCGCGCAGGTACTCAACCGTGTGACGTTTTTTCTGCAGAGGATAATCGGGGGTAGAGGTTCCCTCCACCTCGACGCTGATAGCCTTGATCTCAAAGGGCTGCTTCATTTCAGGTGTCAGCTCGACGATACCCGTTACTACCAAAGATGCGCCGACGTTCTGTTTGGCAATCTCCTGATAGTTGTCTATTTTTTCTCTTTCAAAAACGATCTGCGCACCGGTAAAGCAGCTGCCGTCGTTAAGGTCAATAAAACCAAATGCCTTGCTATCACGTATGCTTCTTGCCCAACCGCCAAGCACGACCTGCTTGCCCGAGTAGGCTTCCATGTCTTCATAAATACTTCTGATCAGATCACGTTTCATATTTGTTTCGCTCCTTGCTAATTTTTACTATCTCAATCCGCCTAAAATACCACTAAGCTGACCGTATCCGGGAATCATTTCTTCCAAAATGCCATCCATAAATCCGTCATTGCCTTTCATTGCGTTATACACCGCGTCGTAAACTGCATCGTGCACCGTGCCGTCCACAACCTCGTTGATACGCTCGATAACGGCGTCTGCCACCGCTTCTGCGGTCTTATCCGCAATATAGTCACGCAGAGAGTCTTCATTTTTCTCGGGAAGATTTTCCTCGGTGGTTACTTCGTCTGTCTGCTGCTCAGTAGTCTGCTCGGTCTTATCATACTTATTTTCAAGCCATGACTTGATCAGCTCTTTGATAAACTCAGATGTACTGTTACTGCCGATATACAGATCCAACACCTCGGCAATGATTTTTCCATAATCGTAATCACCGCCTCCCAGACTGCCCAGTGATCCGAGAAGCCCCTCAACAACACCTGCGTATTCGGTAGTGATCTCTTCTTCATCATTGGTTTCGCTCTCAGTGCCCTGCTCCTGTTTTCCGAGTGCTTCCAAGATGGACTCGGACATTTCGTTCTTGAGATTTTCAATCTCTTCCTTGGAAAGCTCCTGTACGGTCTCCGCCTCAGTCTCTTTTTCGGCATGTTTTTCTGTTTCCTTGGGGTCATCTTTATGATCCTGTTCACCGCACGCGACGAACACGGACGCAGTTATCAGCAATACAAGAAGCATTGCAATCATTCTCAAATACTTTTTCATATGTATGCTGTTCCTTTCTCATAATCGGTAATAATAAAACAACATTCATTATAGCATTATTTCTCCGCAATGTCAACCTTTTTGCAAAAATACAAAATTTTCCTCGGTATTTTTTGAGCAATAAAGCCTGCTTCCGAAAAGAAACAGGCTTTTGTGCTTATTCGGTGTACTCCGCGACCACAGACACGGCAGTAGAGTCAAACAAAGAGTTCTTATAGATGTTTATGACCAAGGCAATACGATCCCCCTGCTGTACTTCTATTTCCAGCGTGCCATCGTACACTTCACCCGGAGGCAGGAGAACATATCCATCCTCGCCATCAAGCAAAGGCTCTCCGTTTTTAAAGACAGCGTACATAATGCCGTCGCTCTGATCGGATGCGATACTCAAAGTAGGCGAATACTGTACAATACCGCTCTTGGGTGCTTCAAAAACCAACGCAGCATCATACGAATCGGGATGCATACTGCCCGATGCAATCAAGGTAAATTCCGATTTTCCCTGCCAACGTGCATTTTCAGCATCATAGGTCATTTCGGTAAACTTACCGCGTTTTTTCTGATAGCTCATGTAATACCATCCGCCCTTACCCTGCTCGCTAGAAAATCCGTTTGGAAATGCATAGAAGCTGTTGGGCTGATCAATCACTCGGACAGTAAGATCATCCTTGATGGTGACATTGACAAATTCGCCGTTCCCTGCAAGTGTGTAATATCGGGTGATAAACGCGCCGGGATTACCCTTACGCAGCAGATCTGTCAATGAGATCTCCATTGCGGGCTCTGTCAGCGTGGTATCGATGATTTCAGGAATGCTGTCGCCAAACCAGGTATCGATCAGTTGCTTCCATACCCATTCGTAATCGCGGTAGTTCTGATCGATTTCCCAATTTGCAATGCTCAGATACGTGCAGCCGCGTGAGTATGCATCCATGCCCTGATCGAGATACTTTTCCGGAGTTGCACCCATTTGATGGGGACCGTCGATCTCCTGTGCAAGCATAATGTGCGACGCAAACGCTGCGTTGGCATAATCCATGGAAAACTCGTGCTCGGTATTGGGGCCGTCATCGATCCATACAACATCGGCATGCTCGGCAAGGTCATCTGCCGCCAGCGTTCCGCGTGCGAGAGATGCTGCATCGTAAATACTGCCGAATTGCAAAGCAAACTTGCTTTCGGGGCTTACAACCTTCTGCGCCGATGCCAAAGCATCTATAAACAACTTGAGTTTTTGGTGACGGAACTGATACCAGAGTTGACCGAGATTATCAGACGCTGTTGTTGAGGGCAGCTCTATCTGATCAAACGCAGTATACTCCGTACCCAAAACGGCATTCAAGGCATTGATATCTTTGTATTTATCTATCAAAAAGTCATAAAAACGCGCCCTTGCAAGATCGGAATAGTCGTACTCTCCTGCGCACCAATATTCACTCTCGGCATACTGCGAGAAGGCGGGCAGATAGAAAAGCACATCTTCTGCATATTTCGCTTCATATCTTTCCACGGCAGCCGTATAGAACGCCACGGCATCATTTACCGCGCTTTCTGAGCAAAACGAGATCATTGTACGCATACCGTCTATCGAGCCGCCCTTGCACAAATTACCATCCGGGTCATATTGCATCTGGTCAAGCGGGATGACCTTGTCATCTGCTCGTCTGGTCAGGTCAAGAGAAATGGCAACCTTCATTCCTTTGGTCTTGACCACGTAATCGATCATAGGGTCGAACGCAGAAAAGTCATATTCACCGGAAGCTGTTGCTTCGACACGGCTCCACGGAATATGCACTTTGATGGCATTGAAGCCGGTTTCCGCGGCAGCATCCACGATCTGCGCAAACTCGGATTGCGTCATAGGCGTAAAGTTCCAGATGCGATAGATAAAGTACCTGTCACCTACGTTGCGCGGCTGCTTCACTTCAATCTCCTCCCCTGTTGTAATCTCTTGTTCGGTAGTAGGTTGTTCGGGCATCACGGTATCCGTGTCCGTACTCTGCTCAATCGGTTGGTCGGGCTGCTGCGTGCAAGCAACAACGCCAAGCAGCAGTACCGTAAGCAGCACAAGGCTGATCAATTTGATTTTCATAAGTCCTCCTTGTCAATAGAAGGTTGCAACCTCCTGAGTGGGCTTGGCAGCAAACTCGGTCTTTTCGGCATAAAGTACGGGACCGGGTCTGCCGTAAAGCTTATGCTTTTCAATTCTGATCTTTGCTGTCACGATCGTCCAATCACGCGTTTTAAAATTTGTTGCCGTCGGGAAATAGCAGACGAGCGCATTATAGGCAATATCGTCCGCACAGCAGGTCATGACATGTCGACCGATGACAAGGCCGTTTTTGCCAAGCGCGCGGTCGCGCGCCACAATGCCCTTGAATCGTACGATCTTACCGTCGTATTTTTCGGTATCCTCAGCAAGATCGCGGTACCAGACAGCATAGTCCTCATCCTTAATGTCAATGACCGGGGCGTCAATATCAAAGGGCAGCGGATCCTCTATCTCATCGTATTCAACGTGACCGTCCGGATAGTCATAGGTAATGGACGCACGCGTGCTGACGCTGCGTACCACACGGTGGATCTCCTCTTTGTCAATGACCTCAGGTGTGCGATTGAGTACAATCATTTCACAATCCTGCAGCTTATCCACCATCAACTGACGCATATTGGCATTGTAGGTCAGAAAGGTCTTGGCATCCGCAAACATCATGTTCTGAAAAATAAACCAGTCTGCGGGCAGCGCGGTATAAAGCTGCGAGAGCAACCACATACCGTTATATTCGATGATAACGCGATCAATCTTATGCTTCTTATAAAGCAGGGTCAGATAATCGCGTGTCAGCATAGACGGGTCATCAAGCAGCTCAAGATATACGTTTTTACCCCAGAAGCGGTCAAGCTCCAGCTCCTCAATGCCTTCTTCGCATAGGATCATAAGCGTTTTTTCACCCGAATTGAAACGTTGATCCTCCATAGACTCCTGAATGATGTGCGTTTTTCCGCCCTCAAGGAATCCTGTGAACAGATAAACGGGAATTTTATTTGCCATAGTAATCTCCTTGCCGCCCATGGCAGCTCAAATAGTTTTGTTATCTCACCGTAGAGCTCTGCTCCGTAAAGGGGTTGGGTCCCATTTTCAGGTGAGATTTATGCGTGAACATCGCTCCAAACGGGAAGATACGTAAAAATTCACGCTATCCCTCCGAGCGTTTGAGAGTAACACCCAGCAGCGCACCGATGGCGTCTATATCAAGACCCGAACCAATGACACACAGTCTACCAATGATGCCTGCAGCACCCGTACGGATATCCGGTTCACCGGGCACGTAGTCAAAGTGGATCCAGTTGCCGTCATCCCCCGCAACAATGCCCTTTGCTCGCAGCACAATGCCGTATTTGCCTTCGTCACAAAGCGAGTCAAGCTGCTCGGCAAGCTTCTGTGCATTGAACTTTGCGGTAGTCTCGGCACCCGCACTGACAAACACTTCATCGGCATGGTGATGGTGGTGTCCGCCGCAACCGCAGCTGCACTCCTCACCGTGGTCGTGGTGGTGATGGTGCTCATGATGTTCATGATCGTGGCATCCGCAGTCACAATGCTCGTCGTGATCATGATGATGCTCGTGATGATGCTCATGTTCATGATCGTGGCATCCGCAGTCACAATGCTCATCGTGTTCATGTTGGTGGCGATGCCCGTGATGCTCATGATGCGTGTGTGCCAGTCTTTCAAGCTCGGCTTGCAAGGTGTCCTTGCGTTCCATTGCCTCAAGCAGTTGTTCTGCACTCAACTCATCCCAATCGGTGGTCACGATGGTAGCGGTGGCGTTGTGCTCGCGCAACATTGCCACACACTCTGCAATCTTTTTCTCGCTTGCCGTGCCGGTGTGCGAGAGCACAATGCAACCGGCATTGGCAACCTGATCGTTGAAAAATTCGCCAAAATTTTTCATATACATACGGCACTTACCCGCATCCACCACCGTAGTGAATGCATTAAGCTGTGCGCCCTCTACGTGCAGGTTTTGCACCGCTCTGATAACGTCGGACAACTTGCCCACACCCGAGGGCTCGATCAGAATTCTGTCGGGTGCATACTGCTCCAACACCTGCGTCAGCGCCTTACCGAAATCGCCCACAAGCGAGCAACAAATGCAGCCCGAGTTCATTTCGTTGATCTGAATACCTGCCTCTGCAAGAAAGCCACCATCAATGCCGATCTCACCAAATTCGTTCTCGATCAGCACCAACTTTTCACCCTTGTAGGCTTGCTCGATCATTTTTTTGATCAGAGTGGTTTTTCCGGCGCCCAAAAAACCCGAAAAAATATCAATCTTAGTCATTGTTCTACCCTTTTAATCCTTTTTCTTAGTGCCTCTGTATACATAATTGAGTCTGCCCAGAGGTGCGGCATCTCCCTTATCGTAAAAATCCTCAATGCTCGTCAGCTCCTCGGTGCTGTCCGCAACCTTGAACCAGACCGTGAAATCGTCCTTGTCAAGTCCCAACACGCCACGGGGAGCGATCAGGAGCAGCATGTTGCCGTCGCAACGATAAACGATATCACCGAAATCAGCGGCGCGCAAGCCGTCCACGATCACACCCACGGTACTGGTGTGGTCATCCACGGGCTTATTGTTGAGCACGTACTGATACTCCTTACCGCCGTCGGTATTCAGATATACCTTGAGCCACGTACCTGTTCCGTCGTACGGCTTGATGGGCTGCTTTGTCACAATACCGAAATAAATAAAATCATCGTCATGGCTGACTGTCACGCCCGTAATGGCGTTACGCTGGGTGTAGTTTTCATACACCGTGCCCGAGCCCTCGGCACATCTTGCGAAGTCACCGTCCGAGAAGTTGTGGTATTCTGCCCAGATCTCCTCTTCCTCGTCCTGCTCAGTGTCGTTTTGATAATCCACGGGAGCAAGCTGTGCAAAGGTATCGTATTCGTCCACACCTTTGTACTTACGGACGTAATCAACCAACTGCATAAAGTAGTTGTCAAAATATCCACCGCGCATCATTTCGATATCACGGCTGAACTCGTAGTTGGCGCAGTCCACAAACATGATGGGTCGGTGAGGAAATCCCTGCCATCTGCCTGCTATCCATTCATTCCAACCCGTGACCAACACTATTGGTGGGTCAGTCTCGATCGCACGGTCAAACTGCTCTGCAAAGTTGTAGCCGTACAGGTATGCATCGGGATCGGGATCGTTATGCATATCGTGGAAGCCGCGGCCGTTGTTATCTGTCTCGCCATACAGCACAGAGTCGCCAAAGCGCAGCTGCGGATGCTGTGCAACAGACACGTTGATGACCTCGGGCTCGCCCGCAAGATTAGCAAATACGCGCTGCGGACGGGTAAAGTCCATCCATGGCCAACCGCCAAGCTTGTCGGGCTCGTTGGGCCATTGCGACATCTTGATATTGAAGAAAGCTTTGCACTCGGGCGAACACTCCTCTTCTACCGCGATGATGACAGGCTTGCCTTCGAAGCAGAACCACGTGTCGGGACAATACTTGGCTGCATAGATCTTATCGTAGATCTCTTGCACGGTTTTACCCGAGTGTGTGTTGGTATAAAACATGACTTTGGGAATCTTCCAACCGTCCTTGGCGTACTCGTCCAGCACGCGCATGACAAGCTTGACATTGTGCTCGTAAATACACGCATTTGTGGTATCAAAGAACAAAAAGTCAATATCTGCTTGAATCAGCAGCTTCATATGACGGCGAACCACCCACTCATCATTGGAGTAATAATAGCCGAAGAAAGGTTCGCCCCAATGGTGATAGGTACCGATCTTGCCCCAATACTCCGCATCGGGGTGCTCTGCTGCATCGGGGTGCTCTGCCGTGATCTTGGATACGTCGTAGGGCTTATGCTTACCGTGCTCACCCAGCCACAAAAAATAGAACATACCCACAAGGCGGTTGGATCTGCGTGCGGGGGCAGACCCACGGTCGGCAGTGGTTCTGCCGAGTGCATCGGTTGCCATCAGCGGTCCGTTGGCGTAATTCTTATACTGCTCCATGATAACGCTCCTTTACTATTCTGTGTTGTCACTGTTCAACGTAAGTTGTTACAATAATATCCGCGCCCGTACCAAGCAGGTTTGCGATGACAACGTCTCCCTGCTTTACGTTTGCGGGAGCGATGCGAGCATTGATCTCCTTCATGCAATCAAACAAAAGCTCTTTGGGAACCGGCTTGTTTGACTTGACCGCCACTACCTCTCCACTCTCGGTCATAACCGTTGTTGTCAGTGTTCTGGTAGGACAAGTGCATTCCGCCACGGCATAATCCGTGCCTCTCTTGCAGGCATTTCCCTTGACCGACAGTACGTTTTTTTCCTCATACTCGACCGTAAGCGTACAGCCGCGGGGGCAGATGATGCAAGTCATTTCTCTGATGGTTGCCATACTTAATCCTCCAAACCTATTGTGAGTGTGCCCTGTCCGAGATCGGAAAGCAGATCGGCGGTCAGCTTGACCGTTTCCATTTCGCCGGGGGCAAGCTTGATCTTTTTCTTGTTCGAAATCACGCGGTCACCGCACTTGACCACCACGCGCCTATCGCGGAACACGTCGGACACGCGGAAGTATACCACGGTGTCCTGTGCGCTCGTGATCTTCTGCGGCACGGTATAGCGTACGCCATCAATCGGTTGCACGGTAATATCCACGTGCTTTGATTGCTTATTTGTCAAGTAATCGACTGCGGCACAGCCTGCGATCTCTGCCTCGTCGGACACGTAGTCCACAAGGTCGTGCACGTGCAACACGTTGCCGCATGCAAACACACCGGGAATAGAGGTCTGTCTGCTCTGATCGGTGACAGCACCGCCCGTAATTCTGTCCATATCGATGCCCGCGCCCTTGGTCAGCTCGTTTTCGGGCAACAATCCGCAGGAAAGCAACAACGTATCGCACGCGATGTACTGCTCAGTCTCTTTGATGGGATTGCGATGCTCGTCTACCTTTGCAATGGTCACACCGGTAACTCTGTCCTTTCCGTGGATCTGTACAACCGTATGTGAGAGCAGCAGCGGAATACCGAAATCGTTGAGACATTGCTCAATATTACGTGCCAAGCCGCCCGAGTAAGGCATTAGCTCACAAACCGCCTTGACACGGGCTCCCTCCAGCGTCATGCGACGCGCCATGATCAGACCGATATCACCGGAGCCGAGAATAACGACCTCTTTGCCGGGCATATAGCCCTTAATGTTCACATACTTCTGCGCTGTGCCTGCGGTATAGATGCCCGAGGGGCGTGCACCTGCGATATTCAGCGCGCCCTTGGGTCGCTCTCGGCACCCCATGGCGAGAATGATCGCCTCGGCTTGAATATGCATGATACCATCGGTGGGATTGACTGCCGTGATCACCTTATCGGACGTAATACCCGTGACCATAGTGCCCACCTTATACGGAATACCAAGTGCCTTTACCTGTTCCGCATAGCGTGCGGCATACTCGGGACCTGTCAGCTCCTCACCGAATTTATGAAGTCCAAAACCATTATGAATACATTGACGCAGGATGCCGCCCAAATGCGCTTCGCGCTCCAGGATCAGCAAGTCGGTCACACCTGCACGGTAAGCGGCGACGGCTGCGCTCATACCTGCAGGACCGCCACCGACAATGACCAGAGAAACCTTACGCATTGCCTTTTCCTCCCTTGGTTCTTCCGTAGTTAATAATAGAAGCCCCGCCCGACTTGGTGACCTGTTCATAAGGAATACCGAGCTCCCTTGCAAGAATCTCCACTACGATTGAGGAGCAAAAGCCGCCCTGACATCTGCCCATGCCGCTGCGAGTACGGCGCTTGACGCCATCCACATCACGTGCACCGGGATTTGTACGAATGGCAGCCACGATCTCACCCTCGGTAATTCCCTCGCAGCGACAGACCATATTGCCGTATGTGGGATCCCTTTTGATGACCTCGTTCTTTTGTTGGTCAGTCATCTTGCCAAATTTCATGCTGCCTTTACGCACAGGCGACCAATCGGGCTTTTTCTCAAGTGTCAAGCCCTCTTTTTCCAACAGCTCAACGCAATATTCAGCCAGTGCCGGAGCACTGGTAAGTCCGGGACTCTCAATGCCACCAAACGTAATAAATCCTGGGGCGGAGGTGTGAATGATAAAATCTCCCGTACTACCTACGGCACGCAAACCGGTAAAGCTTGTAATGACAGCGTTAAACGGAATGTTCTGTATATATCTTGCGCTCTGAGCGCGGATACTTGCAGTGCCTGCTGTCGTGGTGTCAAGATCCTCCTTATCGATCAGCTCCTCAGCTGTGGGACCAAGCATAACATTACCGCCCGTAGTTGCAGTCACCAAAATCCCCTTACCCTTGGGGGTTGGAGTGGAAAACAGAGTAAATCTGGTCAGAGATGGGGTGTACGCCTTGTCCAGCACCATATATTCTCCGCGTCTGGGGTGCACAGTAAAGGACTCGTCCCCAACCATAGCAGCGATCTTATCCGAATAAAGACCCGCGCAGTTGACCACGTACTTGGCGTGCACGCTCTGCCCGCCTGCATACAGGGTATATCCGCCATCTGCAGCCTCAATGCGATCCACCTCGAAATTACGGATAAACTCTGCGCCGTTGTCCATCGCGTGACCAAGCCCTGCATCACAAAGACCGAAGGGGCTGACGATGGCACCCGTGGGGGCATAAAGTGCACAGGTGACCTCATCGGTCACGTGAGGCTCAAGTGCCACCACGCTCTCGCGGTCAAGCAGCGCAAGATCGCGCACGCCATTCCGGACGCCGCGTTCGTAGAGCTCTGCCAAAGTTTCCTTGTCCTGCTCACTGTATCCAAGCACCAGCGATCCGTTGCGCACGTACTTGACCCCCAAATCTGCGCAGACCTGCTCCATCATCTCCGAGCCGCGCACGTTAAATCTTGCCTTCAAGGTGCCCGGCTTTGCGTCAAAACCCGCATGCACGATGGCACTGTTTGCACGGGATGCACCCGTGCATACGTCGTTTGCGCGATCAAGAACGCAAACGTTCAATTTATATGCAGACAGCGCACGCGCACAAAGCGCGCCAACAACTCCGGCGCCGATAATACAAACGTCAAACATAATATCCTCCGAATTCCACAGTAATTTTATTATATCACCGATCCCTTTTTCAGTCAAGAAAAATTCGAGTTTTTATTGACAATTTTTCAAGCATATGATAGACTGAAATCAGTACAAGAGCAACACAAGGAGGTACGTATGTCAAAGCATTTCAAGCTGCGCTTGCCCGATGTGGGCAAGGACGTTTATATGCCCCGTGAGGGTCAGACCTGGGGGTATCGCTACGGTCCCTCAATCATGGTCGAGGGAGAGATTTGCCGCGCGTGGTTTGCTTCCCCCGGTGATTGCTTTGAGGCTGACTGGTTTACCTACAGAGAGTCGCACGATAAGGGCGAGACATGGACGGACGAGAGAGTGGTATTGACCCCTACGCCCGATTCCATGGACTGGTTCTCCGTTTGTGATCCTGCTGTTTTCAAGTACGGCAAATACTACTACATCGGCTATACCTCCACCATCTTTGCCGACGGCGGCGGTGTTTGCAATAACGGCTTTGTGGCGAGAAGCGAGCATCCCGACGGCCCCTTCATCAAATGGACGGGCGACGGCTGGGGTGAACAACGTGACGGTTGCGCATGGATGGGCAAGCCCGCTCCCATTATTTACTACGACGAAGACCGGCGCAACTGGGGCGCGGGGGAATTTTCCTTTGTCGTCAAGGACGACGTGCTGTACATCTACTACACCTGGACGTCCAAGAAGGCGGATGGCACGAGATATTCACAGACGCGCGTTGCAACAGCCGACATCACGCGGGAGGATTGGCCGCGCGCCATTGTGCAGCACGGCGTAGCTGCGGTGCGTAACGGTGGCGGCAACGATTCCTACGACGTGGTATACTGCGAGGAACTGGACAAGTTTATCGCTCTTTCCACCGATAAGAGGTTTTCCAAGGATAGCTTTTTGTCAGTTTCCGAGTCGGACGACGGCTTGCGCTTTACAAGAGTCAATGACATACGCACAAACACCTGCTTTATGCTGCACAACTGCGGCATTTCCGGCGATGCGCAGCACCATATCAAGCAAGAAGATACCCTGCTGCTCGGCTACGCTTACGGCAATCAATGGGGCAAGTGGGGCACGAGATTCCACAGATACGAATACACCTTCATGGACGAGGACTACTATTCCGAGTTAGATCTGCCCAACCTCGAAATGCAGACCGCGCTTTGGGAGCGTGAGGCGGAACTACCGCCCATGATCCTGACCGCCGGGAAGCCGCACTATATCCGCGTCAAGCCCGGCACCTGTGCGTCCATTGAGATGAAAACCTACAACTCCTGCTACGAGCCGGATGCGATAGACGCTTTCCTTTTGACCTTTGATAACTACGACAAGGATATTGTGGAAATCAAGGAAGGAAAGGTTATCGGCAAACAAGTGGGTTACACCTATATCGATGCGCACCTTGGAAATCTTTGCGGCACGGTGCTTGTGTACGTGGATGCGCCCGAGACCTGCTATGATGCCCAAACGCGCACAGTCACTTCCTTTGTGCCGATGCTTGACACCTACGTCATTTCCCTGTCCGATGGCGTTGCCAAGCAGCTGCGCGGATTGGCTACATGGTCGGACGGCAAGTGGTACGAGGTCAGCGAGCCCGAACAAGGCGTCAGCTACGAAAATCACAATCCAGAGCTGATCAGCGTAGATGAGCGTGGCATTTGCAAGGCACTCGGCGGCATGGGCATCGCCCGCGTCACATTGTGCGTCGGAGAGAAGGCGTTTGACGTGAACGTGGTAATAACAGAATAATCAATTTGTATAATGATAACCCCCGACGGATTTTCAAGTCCGTCGGGGGCTCTTTTTATTCAATCTTGAATTGCTTTTCTATCCAGAATGCCATATCTCTTTCCTCGGAAAAATCAAAACCACCGGTTGATTATCTTAATTCTGCAACTCCGGCGTATCCGTAAAGGTGATCACGGGATCGGTGTAGCCGTCCGACTCAAAAACAATGATCTCGTTGTCGCCCGTGTGCAAGAGGGGTGCGGGCAGGTACAGCGTTTTCTGGGGTCCTGCGGGGTTGTAGTATCTGCCGATATTGAAGCCGTTGACCGTAACAAAGCCCTTGGTAAAGCCGTCAAGGCGGACAAAGGTATCCTTGGGGGTATCTTCAATATGCAGATTTCCGCGAAGGAATGCAGGAGCTGTGCCCATGGGTACGCCCGCAAAGTTGAGTGCGGACAAATCATCCATGGTCATGGGGTACATCTCCCAACCAAAGTGATAACGCTGCCCGAGGCGCACGCCGCCCAGTATTCCCTTTTTGTCAAGCAGATGGATGCCGTAATTGACTCTGCCCATGTTCTCGACCAATATGTCAACCGTGGCAGACTCGCCAAAGCCAAGCGTGAGCGTGATCTCGTCATCACGGCGGTCACGCTCCTTGATGCCGACGAATTTGCCGTTGACAAATACGATGGCGCGGTCGTGCAGCTCGCCAAAGCAAAGCGGCAGCGGCTCAACGGGTCCGTAGACGGTGGTGCGATACAAGGTAAAGCCGAAGTCCTGCCCCAACTGCTCCATGGTCTTGGGGAATGCAGCCTTGACGGGTGCAGACAGCGCATCAAGATTGTCAAACAGCTCTGCCTGCTCAGTCAGCGTAAGGTTGCCGTACGCAGCCTTTTCGGAGTTTTTGACCTCGATTTCGGGCGCGGGCTTTCCCGTTCTGCGTGCGATCAAGTCCTTAACCGCCTCGTAAAGCGGCGTGGTATCCCCTGCTTCGGTCAGCAGCGCACGGTAGTCGTAGCTTGTAATGGTGGGCTGATAGTCGCCGGGGTGGTTTGCCCCGTTCCAGAAGGCAAAATTGGTGCCGCCATGGAACATATACAGGTTAAAGGACGCGCCAAGGTCAAAGAATTTTTCGATCTCGCGCACGATGTCCTCGATAGGTCGCAGCTGCGTGCCCGATTCATACCAATGATCGAACCATCCGTCCCAGAATTCGCCGCACATCAGGGGGCGATCCTTTTGAAATTCGTTTAAGGTCAGGATCTGCTCGGTATAGCTGCCGAAATTGGCAACTGCCAGCACCTCGGGCAACGTACCGCCGCTCAGCATCCACTTTGCTGTGCCATCCGAGGTGAACAGCAGGCAATCGATGCCGTTTTCGCGGTAAATATCCACGATCTTTTGCAGATATACCCTGTCGTCACCGTAGCTGCCGTATTCGTTCTCGACCTGCACCATGATCACGTTGCCGCCATTGGTGCAAAGATGCGGACGGATGCGCGAGAGCAGCTCTCGATAGTAGGGCTTGACCTTTTCAAGATATACGGGATCGTCACAGCGCAGCGCGATGTCGGGATAGGCAAGCAGCCACGAGGGCAAGCCGCCGAAATCCCATTCGGCACAAATGTAAGGTCCGGGACGAAGAATGACAAACAACCCCAGTTTTTCTGCGGTTTCGATAAAGCGTTCAATATCCAAAATACCCGAGAAATCAAACTGCCCTTCTTTTCGCTCATGCAAATTCCAGCAGGTATAGGTTTCAACCGTGTTCAAGCCGCATGCCTTGAGCTTAGAAAGTCGGTCTTCCCAATATTCCGGAACGGTACGGAAATAATGCACCGCTCCGGACAGAATGGTGATCGGATGACCGTCCAGCATAAACCGACTTCCTGTATAAGTAAACGTATGCCTCATACAAAACCTCAATTATTGCTTGTGGGGATGTAAGGTGCAATGGCAGCAGCCGTTGCCACGATGGGCATAGTCTGTACCCAGATCCTACCGGGACCCGTGACGCGGGTGTTGAAGAATCCTTCTCCGCCAAACAGCACGTTTTTCGCACCCTTGACACTTTCCAGCTCCATCGTGCAGCTCTCACTCATAGCAGCAAGATATCCCGTACCCAAGATCATGCTTTGACCTGCCGCAAGCTCATACTGCACGCAATGTCCGTCGATCTCGATAAACACGATGCCGTCTCCCGTGACTCTTTGCATAATAAAGCCCTCACCGCCAAACAGACCTTGACCGATCTTCTTACGGAAATGGATGGAAAGCTCCAGACCCTTTTCCATAGCAAGAAAGCCCTTTTTCTGTACGATGATACCGTTGCCCGGCGTGACGCGATGCGCAATGACAGAACCGGGAAAGGAGGATGCAAATGCGATCATACCCTTGCCGCCTTGTGCGGTATATTCGTTGAGAAAAATGGATTCGCCGGAAAACAAGCGTCCCATAGCTTTGCCAAAACCACCTGCGTTGGTCTCCATTTTCATATTTGGAGTCATCCAGCTCATCGCCCCTCTCTCGGTGCAAAGGGTCTCACCCGCCTCCGGATAACAGATAACAACAGGCAGACATCCGCCTTGAATTTCATATTTGATCATATTGTTTTTCCTTTCACATACAAAGCCCTGCACGCATCACTTCGTGCAGGGCTTTTGATGATTGATTATCAGTAACCGATCACGGTCTCGAATACGACCTGTGCATACAGTCTGCCCAAGAAGTCGTTGGGGTGGTTGATGTTATTACCCGTATGGTCGCGGAAGCGCTTGTTCTCCAGAATTCTCTGGCTCATGCTGGTCATCTTTGCAACGGCACAGGATTTGCCCGCTTCTACGTAATCTTTTGCAAGCGTTTCAAATACGTTTTCAAATCTGTGCTGATTGCCATACCAGCCGTTGGTGGCTTCGGGATTGGGAATCATGGTTGCCACCAAAAGCATCTCTGCCTCGGGCGCGATCCCGTACAGCTCGTCGGAAATCTTCTTGATCGCCTTCTGCTCATTCTTGGGAGAATTGCCTGCGTCGTTCATACCAAATGCAAGCAGGAAGAAATCGCAGCCGTACTGCTCAACAAAGGGTTTGACGTACTCGTTAAACTTGTTATAGCCGTCAGCACTGGTCCAACCGCCGACTGCAGGGTTGATATAGGTGATGGTCCCGTTGGTACCGAAGACCGAATCCTCCTCAGGAGGCACGCAGGCACCCGTCAGACCGGTATTGACGTACTTGACGGTATAGCCGTACTTCTGTGCCAGATATTGCGTAAACATCTGCGTATAAGGAGGTGCGTAAGGATGTACGCCTGCACCACTGGACGAGGTTGCACCAAAGGTAATACTATCACCGTAGAAGATCATGGTGACGTCCTCGCCTGCCTCCATTTTGGCAATCAGCTTAGTAAACTGGTCGGATTTTTCGGGTTTAAAGCCTTCCCATGTCTGGCTGTGGGTATAGGTCACGGCAACCTGCCATTTGGTCATAGTTTCGCCCTCGCCCCAGTAGACATAATATCTCTTACCGTCCAGCTTGACCTCAAGCTGTGCAGGCATACCGGGGATCGCCTCTTCGTGATAGTACTCATCAAAAGCGATCACAGGAATACTCGTACCCTCCAAGAGCACCAGCTTACCGTCAACTACATCATAGTCCTTACCCTTTTCATAGGTAGTCTTGAGGTCATAAGAGGTGACGGAAAGGATCTCATCGGGGGTGTAAAGCAGCGATGCCTGATCATCCATGCCAACGAACATCACGGTCTCATTGTACATATACTTGCCTTTCCAAACAGGCTTCATGTATGTATCAAGGTAAAAGGTATCGTACGCCAGCAGCTCCTCGGGAGGCTCCGGCTCGGTGGTCTGTTCCTCGGTGGTCTGTTCTTCGCCGGTCGTAGGCTGTTCAGTAGGTGCATCAGTAGGATCTTCAGTGGTATCCTCGCCGCTGTCATGTACGCAGCCAACAAAGCAAACGCCAAGCATCAGCATTGCAAGCAACATGGAAAGAAGTCTTTTTGCATTCATGTTCGTGTTTCCTCCAAATAATATATTTCGATAAATGAAAGCCTTATTTTGTACCCGTAGAACCAAATCCACCCGCGCCTCGCTCGGTATCGCTCAGCGACTCTACCTCGCAAAAGGCTGCTTGGTATACGGGAGCGAATACCATCTGTGCCACTCTTTCGCCGGGTTCGACACTCTGCGGCTGATTTGTGTGGTTATGCAGCGAGACCATGACCTGTCCGCGGTAATCGCAATCAATCACGCCCACCTTATTGGCGGGAGCAAGCCCGCGCTTGGTGGCAAGACCGCTGCGCGCATAGATGAAGCCTGCAAAGCCCTGCTCGATCTCCATGGAAAGTCCCGTGGGAATCAGCACAGTCTGTCCCGGCAGAATGGTCACCGCCTCTTCTATGCATGCGTACAGATCCGCACCTGCTGCGTCGGTACTTCCGTACGTGGGAATTTTGGCGTTTTGATGCAGCTTCAGGATCTTAACTGTCACAACGACCTCCGATTATGGTTTATTATTGACTATTGTAACAAACACTTTTTAACATAGTATGAACATATGCGATAATTCTTGACGAATTGCAATTTTTACTGTATAATACTGACAATACTCATAGAGGAGGCACGCTTATGAGCAAAACAAAGGTTGCCGTGATCGGCTGCGGTACGATCGCCAACGGCGCACATATTCCCGCTTACATGAACAACCCCGAGGTCGAGATCAAATATTTCTGCGATATCATCCCCGAAAAGGCACAGGCTGCCGTGGAAAAGTACGGCTGCGGCACGGCAATCGTGGATTATCACGACATTCTGGACGATCCGGAGATCGAGGCAGTTTCTGTCTGCACGCCCAACCGTATGCACACCACCATTGCTATTGACTTTTTGGAGCATGGGAAGCACGTGCTTTGCGAAAAACCCGCAGCGAGAACCTATGCCGAGGCAAAGCTGATGCAAGAAGCGCAGCACAAGACCGGCAAGGTGCTCAACATTGGCGTGGTCAATCGCTTTAACACTGCTGTAAACGAGATCCGCAAGCTGATTGAGGACGGCGTGTTGGGCGACGTCTATCACGTATATGTGTCCTTCCGCGCATGGCGTTCGATTCCCGGGCTGGGCGGTGCGTTTACCACCAAGGAGATTGCGGGCGGCGGCGCTTTGATCGACTGGGGCGTACACTATCTTGATATCGTCATGTTCTGCACCGGTGATCCCAAGCCCCTGACCGTTTCGGGTAAGGCGTTCTGCAAGCTGGGCGCAGATATGCCGAACTACGTTTACGAGGGTATGTGGGCTGAGGATACCAAGGATCTGAACGGTACTTACGACGTAGACGACAGCGTCACCGGCTTTATCCGCACAGAAGGCCCCACCATCACCTTTAACGGCGCGTGGGCACAGAATATCGGCGTGGGCGAGGCTTACATCGACTTTCTTGGCGACAAAGCAGGCATCAGACTCAACTATGGCGGTAACTTTACCTTATTCGGCACAAAGGACGGCAAACTAACAAAAGAAGTACCCGAATACGATAGCGTACCTATGTTCCAGAACGAGATCGACTCTTTCATCCGTTGCATCAAGACGGGTGAAAAGCTGCCCTCTCATATCGACCAGGTCATCATCACCGCGCGTATGATGCAGGCGATCTACGACTCCTCCGAGCAGGAGAAAGAGATCAAGCTGGAGTGGTAAGTTAAACGACAGGCGTGCCAAAGCACGTCTGTCGTTTTGTTATGGTTGCTTGCATCTTGCTTAGCGCTTAGTCGCCTTTGCAAATGGAGCATATTTCTTGACGATATCGACAAACCATTGTTCATTCCGGATACGATCGAAGCTTTCTATCTCGCGGACATAGCCTAACTGACGCTGCACGTCGTTACACTCATATCCCGAATTAACTCGTGATCTTTCAAATTCGCAGTTCTTTACAAGAAAAGAGGTATGAACGATCTTTTCAGGAAGCTCGTCATAGAATTTTGCATGAGCAAGACTCAGGTCAAGATATTTGGCGCAGAGTTCATAATCCTCTTCGCGGCAATATCTGGATGCCATAGAAAGATACGCTTCTGACAAATGATAATGTGAGAAACCATAATCCTCCTCGTCGTAAATCATTTTGATAAAATCAACCGCTTTTTTATATATGCGGATAGATTCTTGATTTGTCGGGGCATAATACGCGCAGTTTCTGATCTTTACGTATACATCTTCACTAATTCCGTAAAGCTCTTTTCGTGCGTATTCCCACCAGTTTTCACTGCCTCTTGGGTAAAGCTCTCTCATTTCTCCAACTTGCAATGCAGTAGGCAAAAGTTTGACATATTCGATGGCTTTTTTCTCGTCACCGACCAAACCGTAAATACCGCTAAGCAAGCTGATGGCATCGTATCTGATCTGCTCGTCAAAGCACTCCTTGAGTATACGCTCACACAGCATTATCAGCTCTTCCATGTGCGGTACCTTCGGATGATCTTGCGTTAATTTGCCCTGCTCCTTCAGATCCCAATACTTCTCCCAAAAATACGGATCATAGTAAAGCATCCAAATATACTTTCCCAAAATCCTTTCATCGTTCGGATAAGCGCGGTACGACCTGCAAATAAAATCGAACTTCTCTTTTTCCTTGCCGAGATTCGAGAGCCTGTCGTACTCGGCTATGATCTCGTCGATCTTTGCTTGCTTTTTCGCAAGATTCACCCCTAAAAGCTCATCTGTGGTTACGTTAAAAAAGTTTGCAAGGAGCGGAAACATGGCAATATCGGGCAACGATGCATTTGTTTCCCATTTCGATATGGTCTGGTACGATACGTTCAGTCTTTCCGCAAGCTCCTCCTGCGTTAAATTCATTTTTCTGCGTAAGGCTTTGATTCTGTTGCCGAAATTCTTCATAGAAACCTCCCTGCCGCCTATGGCGGCGCAAATAGTTTTGAAATGATTTCCTCGAGGTTGATTTCATTATACCATATTTTTTGCCATTGTACAGATAAGGCTGCGAGAATATTACTCAACCGGCGTTAGAAATTTCTATATCTATTACGAACAGTTCTCAAATCTTTGGTGTTTCGTAGGGTGCATTCACAAATGTCCCGCGCACAAAAATGCCCCGCAAACGTAGGGGCGATCAGTGTGTCGCCCGCGGGCGCACACAGTGCGCCCCTACGGTACCCCAACGCAGATCCGACGGCATCCGGGCGGACGACCAATGGTCGCCCCTACGGTATTATTATTGCCGCACACGAGGAGCAACGCAGCAGTCAACGCTTTTCGAAGGCGCATAATAGAAAAAGCGAATGCAAAAAAACGCATTCGCTTTTTCTATTTTCCAAGACTCAGATCTTTTCCTTAACCTTGGAAGCCTTACCAACTCTGCCGCGCAGGTAGTACAGCTTTGCACGTCTGACCTTACCGTAACGGATAGTGTCAACCTTAACTACGTTGGGAGAGTGGATGGGGAAAGTCTTTTCAACGCCGCAACCGTAAGAAATTCTTCTTACAGTAAAGGTAGCGGAAATGCCTGCACCGTGTTTTGCGATAACAGTACCTTCGAAAAGCTGGATTCTCTCTCTGGAACCCTCTTTGATCTTGTTGTGAACACGTACGGTGTCACCAACATTGACAGAAGGAATTTCTGTCTTCAATTGCTCGTTTGTAAAAGCCTCGATCAGATTCATGTGATGGCCCTCCTTATCATTCGGATGTTCTTGCGAGCATGCAGCGGACCACCCGTTCTAAATGCCGTGCTCATAGCACGCAACGGATATTATACCATATGCTTTTAAAAAATGCAATAGGTTTTTGAAAATATTTTTAACATTTTCCCACTTTTTTTAGCGTTTGATTCTTCCCTTCACCATCTCAGGCAGTATTTTGAGCATGGAGAGTATCGCGGGCGCATTGAAGACCGTGACGACTGCGGCAGATATGCCAATCCACAGCATCCACATGGGCGGCTCGAGCATCATAATGGCGACCATGCCACACAAGAGTATGGTATTGACCGTGATCTTTGGGATCTGCAAATTGAAGCGGATATACTTGTGCATGGTTACCGCACGCAGCACGAACACCGCAAAATAGCTTACAAAGGTGGCAATCGATGCTCCCACTGCACCCCACATTGGGATCCAGATGAGATTGAGAGCGATATTGAGCACCGCGCCCGCCATAGAGGTATAGAACGATGCCATGGTTTTTTTCTTTGTAAAATACGCGGTGGCAAGAAAGGAATCAAACGAGGTAAAGACGGTGGCAATCACAAGAATTGGGACGTACAACCACGCCCGGTAATAGGACTCTGCAAACAGAACGAACGAGCACACCTTGGCAAACGCAATCAAAAATGCACCGCCCACAAATACGATCGCCACGTAATAGCGGAACACCTTGCCGAAGAATACAGCACACTCCTCTTCATCGTCCGACTCTCTGACCGCGGACAGTCGCCATGCCTCGTTGAACACCGATACCATATAAGTCAGCAGAGTGGGAATCTTGTATGCGGCAGCGTATAAGCCATTTTCAGTATCCGAGCGCATCCGCGCGACCAAATAGCGGTCGGATACACCCGTGATCCACCAAAACACGGTGGTGGGGATAAGTGGCAAAGAAAAGCGCAAAAGGTCGCCCATCAAAGGGCGCGAGATCTTGCGTACCGAGAAGGCACGCCACAGCTTGCAGGTAAAGATCAGCGTAAGCGTGGTGACAAAATCGGCACACACAACGCTGAGCACGTATCCCTCGATCTTCATCCCGAAGCCAAGCAGGAACAGCAGATTGAAGCCAATGTTGAGCGCGGTATTGAGGATGCCTTGCGCGGCAAAGGTCTTGGTCTTGCCGATGGCGCAAACATACTGCGCGCAGACCGAGTGAATATTTGAGCATAGCACGAACAGCACGATCAGCCAGACGTAGGGTGCGAAATATTCCAGCAGCAAAAGCAACGGTGAAAGCAGCAAAAAGCCAAGCGTGCTGATGCCCAAAATGGCAACGCCGCTGGAGAAGAACGCCTCCTTATCTCCTTCCTTGGCGGCAGCGTTGCGGAAAATACCCTCGCTGATGCCTAAGCATGCCAAAGGAATGAGCAGATTGGCAAGCTGGGTGATCAGGTCTGCCGTGGAATACTGCGCTTCAGACAAGCACGCAGTATACAAAGGCATCATGAAAAAGACCAACAGCTTGGAAATAAACTTTCCCGCCGTAAAGATCACGGTATTGCCAAACAGCCTTTTGAGTCTTGCATCCACGCGCTCACCCCCTTATCTCAGACTGAAATTGATTACCTATTATTGTATCATTTCCGTGGGCGTGTGTCAAGGACAAAGCGCGGCTTTTTTACGCATTTTCACGTGTTTTCTCGGCTTTCAAACCAAAAGCCGCCGGTGGGAGCAACAGGGGTGAGAATCATGCCGCAAATGCCATCAATATCCAGAGTCACACACCCTTGACCATCGGTCTGCAACCGCAAAAGACAGGCGTCGGGCAAGGTGGAAAAGGCACTTTCATAATAGGGATATCTTCCGCCCGTGACAAGCTTGACACTCCGTGCCGCCTGCATACCCATATTAAACACCGCACACACCTCCCTGCCTGCACGGTCAAAGCGTTTGAAGGCGATCACGCCGTCCGGCGCGTCCATGCACTCCACTGCGCAAAGCCCATCCTTGGTGCAGTCACATTCCCACAGTGCAGGTGTGTGCAGATAGTAGCCGTTCAGTGATTTCACAAAAGAGCATAGATCGGCATGCGATGCGATCTCCCGCAAGAACCATTCGACTCCGCCCGGCAAGGTTGCCGAGGTCAGTTGCCCCAGCTCATTGCCCATAAAGGTCAGCTTTTTACCGGGAAGGCAGGTCATAAACAGGTAAAGCAAACGGACAGTGGCGAACTTTTCTGCGTGGCTGCCCTGCAAGCTAGCCATGACCGAACCGGCTTGCCTTGCAGAAAGAGCCGAGGACAAAGAGATGATCGCGTCCTCAGTATACAGCCCGCGCACGACGTCGCGCCACGCACGTCTGCCAACGCGAAGATCGCACGGCATTGCAAAGCAATCAAGCAATGCGTTTTCTGATTCGGGATCTATCACAAAATCGTATCCAAGCCCTCCCAGCGACTGCCCTACACTCAGTCCGCGATAACTTCTTGCGCGCAGGAGCAGCAACGCATCCGGCACACCCGTGCGCACTGCAGAGGAAAGCGTACGCACAAATTCTCCCGTTGTGCGACCTACCGTCATACCCTCAGTATTAAAATACAGTCCGTCCGCATGGTATTCGCGTAGCCAGAACATCGCACAGGAATACAGCAACGCGGTGGCGTACGGGTCTGTAAGATCAAAGCACGAGACACCCTCTCCGAGATGCGCATACAAGCCGCAACCGTCGAAATCGCAAAGCCCCGAGGCATGCGTGCCCACGCAGCAGCACTCAATCTCAAGCAACACACCGATCCCTTGCTTATGCATACGATCTACCAAATAAGCAAGGTCGTCCGGTATGCCCAGTGTGCGATCAGGGGCAAAACGCGTGATCATGCCGCCCTTCCCACCATTCTGAAGACCCGGAAAACGAAGCAACACGTGTGTGTACCCCATATCCGCCGCGTATTGCGAAAGCAGGTCGGCAACAGAACGATAGGTGGGATCTATACCCGTCATACCTCGATCTGCTCCCAGCCAGCGCGACAGGTCGACTTCATAGATCTGCATGGGATAGGCGTAACGTACGTGATCCGCATACCGCTGTGCGCGCCTTGCCAGATACCCCTCATCCTGCCACACGTAATGCGACTCTGTACAAATGACCGACGCACCTTCGCCGCCACTTTCGCTCATGCGCGCATACGGATCTGCCTTGTCGTGCACGCGGTCGCCCTTTTGTATACGATACTTGTAGCGCAACCCTTCGGGACAGATATCGGCATGCCATACAAGTTCCCAGATCCCACTGCCCACAAGCTTTTGCATGGATACGGGCTTCCACGCGTTCCATTCGCCAACCAAGCTCACGCGGTCAGCACCCGGCGCTGCCACGCGGAACACGTAGTTCCATCCCTCCCCTTCAAGCAGTCTGTGCACACCAAAATAACGATAAGCGTGCGTTCCCTTGCCGTTTTGCAGATAATACGCCGCCAGATCTGCAGCCCCTTTGCTTTGCCCTTCCTTGTAAACCATAAAAACCTCCGCGTACGGTAATACTTACAGTATTGCCATATCGAGGAGGGATCTTTCATAAGCGGAACGACTTCCCTGCGGACAAGGTTGTTAACTTTATATATTCACCGGATCGGATGTCCAAGCAAGTCGGATGTGCGACGCAAAGCCGTCCCCCCGGGGGAAGGTGGGCTCCCGTAGCGTAGCGTTACGGGAGGAAGGGGCAGTGCGATAAAATCGGGGCAGTGTGATTCTCTATTGCACCAAAATAATAAAAGGAGCTGCAATCAAGCACCTCCTAAAATATCTTTCACGGTTTGATCTATGTAGTCACAAACCCTGTAAAATTCCTTATCGATACACCGATTAGGGATTCTGATCACTTGAAGACCGTATGCATCTAGTTTTTCGGTTCTCAATTCATCCTTCTGCATACCTTGTTCCGTTTCGTGTTGGCTACCGTCCACTTCGATGATCAACTTGGCTTTATAGCAATAAAAATCTGCAATAAAATTGTCGATCATCGCCTGTCTGCGAAATTTCACGGGATATTTGCTTAAAAAATCGTACCACAAATGGTTTTCTTGCCTTGTAGCATAAGCATGATTGCGCATACGTTGGGCTAACGGTTTATTCTTCTTGTTGTAAGGTAGTGGCATGATAGACTCCTCATACGTTTTTATCAGTACAGAATAATTGTTTAGATTTTTCCAGATATCCCGTAAACATAATACTATCCTAATTTCAATACACAGCCCCTTCCTCCCGTAACGCTACGCTACGGGAGCCCTCCTTCCCCAAGGGGACGGCTTTCTGCGCGTGTCCGTTTCGTTCGCGTATCTTTTCAGGGCTGCCTTCACTCTCATCTTTTTTTATTTGACAACATTATTGCAGCGAAAATGCTTTGCGTCCACATCCATAACATTCATTACACTTCAAGCATTCATTGATTAAACCGTACCGACACAATATGTCTTGTTGGGAAAAACTCATAAAGATGTAATGATGTAACCCTACCTTTAAAGGCAGAAAAGTTTTCCATTACAAAAGGTACTGCTTTGTATATTGTGTCAGGATTATCTATGAGCATGGTTGTATGCGGTGTCCAGTTGTAGCTATCACCGAACATTTCTTTCAAGTTCAATAATTGCTCATTGGAATCCGGAGCGACAAACAAAACACGCGCCCCTCCGAAAACACCAATGTGATTAAACGTTATCTCAAACGAAGGAACTTCTACGGATAATCTTTGAAGTATATCTATCAATTCGGTTTCTTTTTCTGTCGGAAAAGAGCCCAGTGTTATATGCTGTGGAATATTTTTGGTATGAGTACCCGTAAAACCGTTTTCATACAATGTGTTTTGGATATTTGACAAACGCATATCCGTTACTTCATCATAACCAGCCAGTACATATAGTGCTTTTCCAGACATAAAACCCCCAAAATTCATGTATATATTCAACTTTATTATACCATGAAAAGGCACAAAAGTAAATAGGACGGCTTGATTTTTTCTCAAGCCGTCCTATTCATCGGAATTATTCGTCCTGGTTTTCCCAGTTGTGGAATACGGTGAGTACGTCGTCGTCCTCCTCCAACTTCTCAAGCAACAGATTCATGAACTTCTTGTCGTCTTCGGTAGTCAGCTCTACGTAGGTAGAGGGAATCATGGTCTGCTCTGCGGAAAGTACGGTATAACCTGCAGCTTTGATATCCTCGGCAACCGCGAAAACATCTGCGCTTTCGGTATAGATCTCAAACACCTCTCCCTCGGCTGCAAAGTCCTCAGCACCTGCCTCCATGGCAATCTCCATCAACTTATCCTCATCAATGTCGCCGTCTTCATTATCAATGACAATCAGACCTTTTTCGGAGAACATGAAGCTGACGCTGCCCGATGTACCGAGGTTGCCGTGATATTTGGAAAAAGCAGCGCGCACATTGCCGGCGGTACGGTTGCGGTTATCGGTAGCTGCTCTGACAATGACCGCCACGCCTGCGGGGCCGTAGCCTTCGTAGGTGATCTCTTCGAAGTTGTCGCCGCCTGCACCAAGTGCCTTTTCGATGCTTCTTTTGATGTTATCGTTGGGCACGTTGTTTGCTTTTGCCTTGGCAATCAGGTCTCTGAGCTTGGAGTTGTTGTTGGGGTCGCCGCCGCCTGCCTTGACGGCAACTGCGATCTCCTTACCGATCTGGGTAAAGATCTTACCCTTAGCGGCGTCGGTCTTTTCCTTTTTGTGCTTAATATTAGCCCATTTGCTATGTCCGGACATATTATATTACCTCACTTGTGTGTTAAATTTTTTCGGTTTTTTTCAGGCAGATCATCTCAAACGCGCTGCCAAGCACGTGCTTGGTCGCCAACGTCAGTGCAATTCTGGTCTGCTTAACTGTTTCATCTTTCTCGGAGAGGATGCGGCAATTATGATAAAAGCGGTTGAACGCAACGGCAACGTCCAGAATAAATCTGGTGATAACCGAGGGCTCATAGTCCCGCAGTGCCATAAGCACCTTCTCCTCATAGGTGGACAGCACCTTGAGAAGTGCCTGTTCCTCGGGAGCAGTGATCACAAAATCGGTCGTGGAGGGCTCGCCTGCCTTCTCCAACACCGAGCAAGCACGCGCGTAGGTGTACTGCACGTAGGGACCCGTGTTGCCGTCAAAGGACAGCGCGTCGTCCATATTGAAGTCGATATCCTTGATGCGGTTGTTGGTCAGATAGTAGAATACGATGGCACCAACACCGACTGCCTCTGCTACGTCTGCTCTTCCCTTCATCTCGGGTTTTTTTTCTTCCATGATCTCGGTCACCTTTTCGATAGCTGCACCAAACAGATCGCGCAACAGTACCACGTTGCCGGTTCTGGTTGCAAGCTTTGCACCACCGATGCTGACCGTACCGTATGGGATATGCACCAGCTGATCATACCAATCGTAGCCCATCAGCTCGACCACCTTGAACCACTGCTTGAAATGCAGGATCTGTTGGGTACTGGTGACGTAAATACATTTGTCAAAGTGCAGATTCTCTTTGCGGTAAACAGCCGCCGCGATATCACGCGTGGGATACAGCGTAGAGCCGTCACGCTTAAGGATCAGGCAAGGCGGCATACCGTACTCGTCCAGATCCACAATGGATGCGCCGTCGTCCAGCTTGAGAAGTCCCGCATCGCGCAGCTTTTGCACCTGTGCGGGCATCTTGTCAGTATAGAACGACTCGCCCAAGTAGCTATCAAAGGTAATTCCAAGCTGTGCGTAGGTCTTTTCGTATTCCTCCAGGCTAATCCGGATAAACCACTTCCAGAGTGCGAGGTTTTCCTCGTCGCCCATCTCCATTTTGTGGAACTCGGCACGCGCTGCATCTGCAAGTTCGGTTTTTCCCTGCTCTTTTTGTTCGGTGATTGCATTGTTGATCTTGACGTAAAGCTCAACCAGCGTATCAATACCGCCTTGCTCTACCATTTCCTTACTGCCCCAAGTATTGTATGCAAGGATCAGCTTACCGAACTGTGTACCCCAGTCACCGAGATAGTTGATGCCGTAGCACTCATAACCTGCAAACTCATGCATCTTCTTGAGCGAATGACCGATGACCGTGGTGCCCAGATGACCGATATGGAAGGGCTTTGCCACGTTGGGCGAGGAATAGTCCAGCACCACTTTTTTACCCTTGCCGATCTCGGGTGCACCGTACTTTTCTTGCTTTTCCAACACGGCACAAAGCACGTACTCTGTCAGATAAGTGGGGTTCAAACGAATATTCAGATAACCGTTGACCGCCTCTGCGTTCTGCACGCAAGGGCAAGACATACCGTCAGCCAACGTCTGGGCGATCATGACGGGCGCCCGGCGCAAAGACTTTGCAAGCTTGAAGCAAGGCAGAGCGAGGTCCCCCATGTCCGGATCGGGCGGATACTCCAACATACCCGCAAGCTGATCAACGGTAAGCTCTGCGGAGGAATTTATACCCTTGATGCCCTCAAAAACATTTTGTGCAATAAGTTGTTTGATTTTCAGCATAATATTTTATTTGTCCTCGGTTGATATTTTCACAATTTTGTATTATAACATACCCGTAGCAAAAATGCAACAGGATTTTTCAATTATTCACAATCCTTGCTGGACAGCATATCTCTTGCCGCCTGCATTTGCGCCTCGGTAACCTTGATGCCGCCCAGGATGCGCGCAACTTCGGTAACTCTCCCTTCTCCCTGCAGCTCTGTGACCGAGGTAAAGGCGCGTCCGTCCCTTTCCTCTTTGTAGATATGCAGGTGCTGATCACCAAGCGAGGCGACCTGCGCAGAGTGTGTAATGCATATGATCTGCTGTCGCGCCGCCATATCGGAAAGCCTGATGCCGATCTTGCGTGAGGTCTTACCCGAGATACCCGTATCCACTTCGTCAAAGACAGTGGTAGGAACACCATCCTTTTGGTTCATAACACATTTGATGGCAAGCATGATGCGGGAAAGCTCACCGCCCGATGCAATGCGCACCATGGAGGAAAGCGGCTCACCCGGATTGGTGGCGATCATAAATTCCACGCGATCAACACCGCCCGCGGTCAATTCGCGCTCACGAGCAAGTGCGATACGGAAGCGTACTCCCGCCATATCGAGATACGAAAGCTGCTCGGCAATCTGTTCTGCTGCCTGCATAGCTGCCTCGGCGCGCCTTGCAGACATTTGTTCGGCGAGCTCCAACGCTTTTGCGTGTGCATCGGAAATCTGTGCATCGTATTGCTCACAAAGCTGATCCGACGACTCGATCTCGTCAAGTCTTGCCTTGGCATTGTCCAAAAACGCCAACACGGCATCTACGCTGCCGCCGTATTTGCGCTTGAGCTTAGCGATTGCCTCCAGCCTGTCTTCAATTTTATCAAGCATAGCAGTCGGATCGTCTTCAAGATCCTCGGCATATGCTGCAATGCGCTCCGACAAATCGCGCACACGATAAGAAAGATCGATCAGCTCCTCACCTACCTCAGCAGCGTCCGATACGTAAACCGCGAGTGCGTTCATAGAAGCTGCGCTGCGCTCCAGCAAATACGATGCGGAACCGTTACTTCCTGCTTCGGTCAGTAACTTCGTGGAAAAGCGCACCTGCTTTTGCACTTTTTCGGTGTTTTGCAGCTTGTTGCGCTTGTCGATCAGTGCTTCCTCATCACCCACTTTGAGCTTAAGTGAGGCAATGTCGTTGATCTGATAGGTCAGCATTTCCACTGTTCGCAGCCGCTCACCCGCATCGCGGATGAGTGCATCACGCTTATCGCAAAGCGTGCGCCACGCAGTATAATACTCAGTGTATGCAGTCTTTTGCGCGTCCAGATCAGCATATGCGTCCAGCATTTCCATGTGGTATGCAAGATCGGATAAATGACGGTTATCATCCTGACCGTGGATTGAGATCAGATGCGTGCTCACGTCACGCAGCATACCAAGCGTTGCTGCACGGCCGTTGATGCGTGCGCTGCTTTTACCGTCTGCACTCAACGTGCGCTGCAGTACCACTTCGCCCTCATCACATGAGATTCCCAACTCGTTAAGCGCAGATTCGGTAGCAGCGGACAGACATGAAAAATGCGCTGTGACACATGCTTGATCATGCCCTGAGCGCACCAGCTCGCGGTCGCCCTTCGCACCGCAGACAAGCCCGATGCTGTCCACAATTACGCTCTTACCCGCGCCCGTTTGCCCCGTCATGACACAAAAGCCACTTGAAAATAAAATATCCGCACTCCGAATGACCGCAATGTTTTCAATATGCAGATTGCAAAGCATGGTGTTCCCTCTTTACTGTCCTCTGATAATTTCCTTGATTCTTGAGTTCAAATCTGCTGCAGCCTCGGTATTTCGCGCAACTATAATAATGGTGTCGTCACCTGCCACGCAACCGAGAATGACCGGCAGATGCAAATTATCAATACCCACCGCAACCGCCTGTGCCATTCCGGGGAAAGTTTTGACTACGACAGTGTGCATGGCATAGTCCGCAGAGGTAATGGATTCGGAAAGCGCATGGCTGAACTTGATGTTGCCAAACATCTCGCCCGTTTTAGGCAGCTCGTAACGGTACAAGCCTTTATCGCTCATAACCTTGGCAAGCTTGAGCTCTCTGATATCACGCGACACGGTTGCCTGCGTAACCTCATAGCCTGTTTTACGCAGATATTCGATCAGCTCATCCTGCGTCTCAACATTGTATTTTTCCACGATCTCTATGATTTTTTCATGTCTGTTTTTTTTCATTTTTTTCGCTCCGTTGCATTCATTCGTTCTCTGTCATTTTTTGGCGCAGCTTTTTATAAAATCCGCAATTCTTGATACGTACCAGATTGGTCTGCAAGGGTGATTTACTGATGCGCACCACATCCCCCTTGTACATTTCGTAATTGGTCCTGCCATCCACCGTCAAATACAGCATTTTTTCTCTCTGGCAGATATTTTTGATCTCCAGAACAGCACTGTCGGGAAAGATCATGGGTCTTGCCGCCAGAGAATGGGGACAGATAGGTGTGACACAGAAGCAGGACACTCGAGGATCCACGATTGAGCCGCCCGCCGACATGGAATAGGCTGTTGACCCTGTGGGAGTTGCCACGATCAGTCCGTCTGCACGATGGGAGGTAACAGGTACGCCGCCCTCCGAAAGTTCCAAGTCTACGATACGCGCGATCGATCCATTAGAGATCACCGCATCATTCAGTGCATAACAGCAAGAGCGCAGATTGCCCTTTGATCCGACCAATTCCACATTGAGCATGGAACGCTGCTCAAGGAAGTAGCCATCAGGCTCAAATAACTTATCAAGCTCGGAAATATCACGCATTTCCAGCTCAGCCATAAAGCCAAGACGACCGAGGTTTATGCCGAGAATGGGAGTACCGCGCATAGCCGAACGGCGCGCGGCTTCAAGAATGGTACCGTCGCCTCCCAGCACCACGATCATATCCGCCGTAGCGTATACTTCATCGATGGTTAGCAGCAACAGCTCCACTCTGCCCTGCGCCATTTTTTGAAAACGCTCACGATTATAAATGGCAGCCGTGACCTCACAACCGTGCGCGATCAATCGTTCGGCGACCGCGATGGCTGCGTACGCCTTTTCGGTAATATTGTAATTGGTAATAATTGCTACTCGTTTCATCAATAAGCCTACCTTCTCTCGGATGCAAACAAGGCTTGCACGGCTTTTTGCCGTATGTCCTCTCTTGACTCTCCTTTGATATAATATGCAAGATATTCGACGTTGCCGTCACCCCCCTCTATGGGAGATGCGATCAGACCGTAAAGTCCCAGCCCCACCTCAGCTGCCGCGTCCAACACACGCTCAACTGCCGCGCGACGATGCTTGGTACTCTTGACCACGCCGTGCTTGTCCAGCGCTGCTCTGCCCGCTTCAAATTGAGGCTTGATCAGCCCGATATAAATGCCGCCCTGTCGCAGCAGATTTGTGACAGATGGCAATATCAGCGTTTGCGATATAAAGGATACATCCATAACAACGATATCTGCACAGCCGCCAATATCCTCCGGCGTCATAAAACGAGCGTTAACACCTTCCATGTTGGCAACACGCTCGTCAAGCACAAGATCCGGATCAAGCTGATCTCTGCCCGAATCAATGGCATACACAAACCTTGCACCAGACTGCAAAAGACAATCGGTAAATCCGCCCGTGGATGCACCGATGTCGACAGCACGCATACCGCGTACATCAATGCCGAAAGCTCTCAGTGCTCCCTCAAGCTTCAGCCCGCCGCGGCTGACATACCGTTCTCGTTCCAGTATCTCTACTTTATGGTCTCCCTCGCTCACTTCCTGCGATGGCTTGGCAATCACCTTACCATCAAGCAAGGCATGCCCCTGTTCTATGTATTTTCTTGCAGCGGTACGGCTTTTAACATAGCCGTACTCCGCAAGATAAAGATCTGCTCTCATAATGATATCACAGATCTTTTACGCTGCGCGTAAGAAGAGAATACTCTGCTGAAATACGGGGATCAGTTTAAGCAAGAACGGTACGGCAATACCGACCGCGCATCCTGCCCATACCTGCAAAGGCGTATGACCGACCAGCTCTTTGAGTCGCTTTTCTCTGTTTTCATTATTTTCAGCGTTGATCACATCAATGACCAACTTATTAAGAATGACCGCCTGCTTACTGACCTGGCGGCGCACGCCCATCGCGTCATTGATTACAACCATGGCAAGCACCCCCGCAACCGCAAACTCAAAGGAAGCCGGAGTAAACACAATGCATGTGGCAACCGCTGTTGCCATGACGGAAGCAGAGTGAGAGCTGGGCATACCACCCGAACCGAACAGCACATCGACAATATTAAATTTTTTCTTTTTGAAGTACCCCGTCACGATCTTAAGCCCTTGTGCGGTGAACCAACCCACCAGAGCAGACATAACGATATAATTTGTAAAAAACTGTTTGAATATCACGATTATCACTCCCTCAAGTGTCAATTGTTTCTTTCGATCAGATAAGCAGCAAGCGCAACAAGATTCTCGTTGCCCTCGATATGCTTGATAGCATCGATTGCCTCTGCAGTCAGCTTTGCGGCATATTCTTTGGCACCCTGCACGTCGTAAAAGCACATGAAGGTAGTCTTGTGATCCCTTGCATCGCTGCCCACGCTCTTCCCCATTACCTCAACGGTCTGCGTGCAATCCAGCACATCGTCTACTACCTGAAAGGCAAGTCCGATATTTTGCGCGTAAGTGACCAAAGACGCAAGTCTTGGATCGTCCGCACTCAAACCCGCTGCATGACAACCAAGACGTACGGCAGCTTCGATCAAAGCACCGGTTTTGCCGCGATGCAGCTCCAACAACTCATGCTCCGAAAGCACATTCTTCTCGCCAAACATATCAATGACCTGTCCTTTGACCATGCCAAAACTGCCCGCACCACGAGAAAGTGCAAGAGCTGCATCAGCTCTGCTCTCTGCACTTGCATATGGGCATGACAGGATGACGCCAAATGCATCGGTCAAAAGTCCGTCACCTGCCAAAGTGGCAATATCCTCACCAAACACCTTGTGATTGGTGGGTCTGCCGCGACGCAGATCGTCGTTGTCCATGCAAGGCAGGTCGTCATGGATGAGCGAATAGGTGTGCACCATTTCCAAGGCTGCAGCATAGTCTATCGCAATGCGCATATCACCGCCCAGCATACGGCAAACTTCCATAGCCAGGGCGGGACGAATACGTTTACCGCCTGCCAAAAGGCTGTAGTTCTGCGCTTCATACAGCACGCTGCAGGTACGCTCCCCTACGGGATATATTGCTTGCAGCCGCTCGTTGATCGCAGCCGCATCACGTTTCAAAAAATCGGGAATCACGGTAAGAGGTCCTCCTTATGCGTCACTTTCCTCTGTGACAAAATCAACCGGAACGATCTCGCCCTGCGCATTCTGCTGCAGGATCTTGATCTTTCTCTCTGCGTCATCCAGCTCCGCGGACAGGCGGCGCACAATACTTACTCCCTCCTCGTACAGTCCCAATGACTCCGCAAGCGGGATCTTATCGTTTTCCATGGCGCGAATGATCTGTTCAAGTCTTGCAAGCGCCTGTTCATAGTTCATTTTCTCTTCCATAATTGCTCCTCTTCGATACTCTGTACGGTCGCATTTACCGCACCGTCGGCAAATCTTACTGTCATGGGCTGTCCGATCTCAAATGCGGCTGCCGATGTTGCCACCCCACCATTTTCATTGGCAACTACCGCGTAGCCCCTTTGCATCACGGCAAGCGGACTGAGTGCTTCCAGCTTGCCGACAGATACGGCAAGCTTTTGCTTTTTTCGCTCTGTCATCTGCTGAGCCGTACTTTGCAATCTCACCCAAAGCTCGTCCACGTGCATCTGCTTTTCGGCAAGCACCGTGGCAGGAGCGCGCATGGCGCGCGAGGCAGCAAGCGTTTGCAACTGCTGCCTTCTTGCCTGCACGCCCGACAGTGTCAGCGCACCGATACGCGCAAGTCTTGCGTCAAGCTCCGCTTTGAGTGCAAATCGGTCCGGAAAGACCAACTCTGCAGCAGCGCTGGGAGTGGGGGCACGCAGATCTGCGACAAAATCGCATATGGTGAAATCGGTCTCATGCCCCACGGCAGAGATCACGGGGATCGTACCGGCCGCGATCTCTCTTGCAAGACGCTCATCGTTGAATGCCCAGAGACCCTCAATCGAGCCACCGCCCCTGCCTATAATGATAACGTCTACGTTGCGCGCGCGGTTGAAATAGCGAATCCCGCCCGCAAGATATGCTGCCGCCTGCTCCCCCTGCACAAGTGAGGGGAAAATGAGCAGCTCGCCCTGCGGGTATCTGCGCCCCGTAACGTTGATAATATCCCGTATTGCCGCTCCTGTGGGCGAGGTAATAACCCCCACGCGACGCGGCAGACGCGGGATCTGCTTTTTGCGTTCGGGATCAAAAAGCCCCTCTGCCTGCAGCCTTGCCTTGCATTGCTCAAACGCAAGATACAGGCTGCCAAGGCCGTCTGCCTCCATCATATCGGCATAAAACTGATACTGACCGCCCGCTACGTAAGCAGACACTCTGCCGTGCAACAACACCTTCATGCCGTCTCGCGGCTCAAATTGCAGCCTTGCGGCATACGACCGGAACATGACCACGCGCACGGTCGCACCCGCGTCCTTGACCGAGAAATACATATGCCCGGTCCTGTATTGATTGGTGAAATTGGAGACCTCACCCTTGATCCACATATCCGAGAGTACCGCGTTACCGTCCAGCAGCATACGCACGTACTCATTGAGTTGTGTGACAGAAAAATACTGCCGAGCGTCCTGCATCGCTTTACTCTCCCTTCCTTAGCAATGCCGTCAACCTTTGGTTGACATCATTGCAGTGATATATTTCGCCACGGCGAAATGTGATGTTTTTGCTTATGCAAAAGTGATATTCGCACGATGCGCGAGTGATATGTTCCGCATGCTGCGGAACGTTTTGGCAGAAAATTGCCAAAGGGCAAATCTCATTCTTGATTTTTTTCTTGCAGGAATCTGTTACGGCACAAAAGGCTTGTGCCAGCGGCGTTATCCGCAGAGAATGCAGGCGCACCGAAATACGCGTGGAACTTACGCTCCAATCGCTCACGTATACGGCAGTTACTCATAACACCGCCTGCATACAAAACGGGCATTCTTCCATGCTCTGCAAGAATATTCTCTGTCATTTGTGAGAGCGTTTGCGCCACAAAATCCAATGTATACGCGCTGACCAATGCCTTGTTTCCCGTCATGTTATACAGCTTGAGCGCAAGGTTCTCAAGCCCGGACAGGTTACACACGCTTCCCTTGACGCTCACACGCGGCTTGGGGATCTTTCCGGTCGCTTCGGCGGCAAGCAGCTCCAACGCGCGTCCGCACGGGAACGAAAGTCCCATAGCAACGCCAATGCGATCAATGGCTTGCCCTGCATTAAGATCAGCCGTCTCACCTACCAACGTCACACTTATAATACTGCTGTTTTCGGGCGTAACCAACACAGCCTCCGTTGTGCCTCCCGACACGTGAAAGGCAATGAAAGGTTCCCGCATCAGCTTTTCCATCTGACCCGAGGAATAGGCTGCTGCCATGATATGCCCGTTTTGATGCGAAAAAGGATAAAGCGGCACACCCGCAGCCGCGGCAAATGCAGTTGCTGCAGATTTGCCTGCCAAAAAGCAAGGCATATATGAATCCTTGGCATCACGCGGAAAAGCGGAATAGCCCACCGCCGCCACGGTATATTCGGCAGTTGCGGCACGCAGCTGCTCGCAAACATCGGGTAGATTTTTCAGATGCGCGAATACCGCATCACTCTGCCGCAAACCGCAAGCACCCGCATCTACGGGCAGAGGGCTTTTGATATTGGCAATCACCTCTCCCGCTGCGGTGCAAACCGCTGCAGATGTAGTGTAATTGCTTGTATCAAAGCCAACAAAGCACAGGGGTTTACTTTTCGTCATATTCTGCCTTGATACCGTTCAGCACGCCGTTGACAAAGGCACGCGCCTTGTCATCGTCGTATTTCTTGGAAAGCTCGATTGCCTCGTTGATGGCAACGGTTGCGGGGACATCCCCCGCGTTCGCCATTTCGTACACACACAGACGGATGACCGCACGGGATACGCGGGTCAATCTTGCGACGCGCCAGCCGTTAGAGTGGCGCTCGATGGTGGCATCGATCTCATCCTGCTTTTCGCAAACACCGAAAAAGGTGTCCTTCACGTACGTGCCCTCGGGTTCGCCGTTTTGCTCACACCAGGTAGCAAAAACCTCCTCGGGTGTCTCGTCACGCCTGAAATCTCTCTCAAACAGCAGTGAAAACACTGCCTCTCTCTGCATTTTTCTGCTCATTTGTGCCATAGCTGTTTCCTTTCGCATCCGATAGGCAATAAATAGTCATTATAACTTATATTATACACCCCTACACGCCAAAAGTCAACACAATTATGTATAATTATTTGCATATATTCACAAATATTATCATAGTATCGAGTCATGTTAAGGAATCGTAAAATTTTCACCTTCGGTCTTGCATTTATCATCAAAACGTGGTAGAATAATAATATCTGTAATTGAAAAGGACTTCGGCTATGAAATTCAAGGCTTTGTTCAAAGCGTTTCTGATACATACCTGCATTTACTGCACCGTGCTGTTCGGCGCATTCATGCTGTTCGTGCTGATTTGCGACGAGACATCGTTCGTCACAGTATCCTATTTTCTTATTCTTTCTTTTTGCGCATTTCTTGCACTTGCCAACGTCATTTTTGCAAACGCCAATCTGTCAATCTGGTGGCGCTCCGTTATTCATGCAGCGCTGACGTTTAGCGGCTTTTACCTTTGCATTTTTGCAAGATACTCGAATATCGGTACGCCACGCGAATCCCTGACGCGCTTTGCCGTGCTGGCAATACTGCTGTACGCCATCGTATTTGGCACGTTTCTCGCTATCCGCCATGCAAAGCAGAAGCGGGCGGAAGCCAAACGCTACCAAGGTGTTTATACATCCATTAAAGATCAGAAACGGAGATAAATCCCATTATGAATCTTGATTCCATCACCAAAATACTTGTTATTGTCATCATTGCGCTGCTGATCTGCACAATTCTCATGCTTTGCGCGTGGGGCATCGTAGCAGCAGTTACAGACACTCCCCTTTTCGGGTCCACACGTCCCGAAAAGCTCGAACAGAACACGCAAGCCGACACAAGCGATATTCCTGCCAATACCGTACCCGATTCCGCAGTTGTATTGGGAGAGAGCGCGGATATGGGGCAAGGCTATATCGACAGCATCATTTTCCTTGGTGACTCAACCACTTACCACATGATCAACCGTGCCGTTCTGACCGATGGCACAAAGACCAAGCAGGTCTGGTCGGGAGAAAACTGTTCCTTAACCTTGGATCACATGATCGACAAGACAACCATTATCTATCCCCGCAACGGATCCGCCATGACAATTGCCGATGCAGTTGCACTTGAAAAGCCGAAATATATGGTGATCACGCTGGGGATCAACGGTGTCTCATTCCTTAAGGAAAACAACTTCACTGCGTATTACGGAAAATTGATCGATGCGATCCGTACTGCAAGTCCGGAAACCAAAATCATCATCCAATCCATCTTCCCCGTTTCAAGCGAATATGACCGTGCAGAAAACGGCATTACCAACGCCAAGATCGAGCAAGCAAACGTATGGGCAATGCAGATTGCCAATCAAAAGGGCTGCAGATATCTGAACACCGCCAGCGTTCTCAAAAACAGCGAGGGGGCACTGACCGCATCCTACGACGCCGGTGACGGTCACCACCTTACCAAAGACGCATATCTTGCCATTTTACAGTATATCCGCACACATGGATACGTCGAATAAATCAAAAGGAGATTATTATGAAAAAGCTTACTTTGATCGCAGTATTACTGCTTTGCCCCATCCTTTGCCTGACTGCGTGCAATTCTTATCGCTCAGATGTACCTGTAAATGACTTGACCAACGCCATTCTTGAATCGGTATCCACGCAAGGCGGTTATACCTCTGCCGATACAGACTATGTTTCGCTGGAATTTGAAAATGCGGCTGTCATCGAAGCAAACGTTGCGGAATGGATGATATGCGCCTCTACCTCCTCTGAAACGATCGACCAATTCGGCATCTTCTGCGTCAAGGACGGCGGAGATGTCAGCGCCGTCAAGAAAGAGGTGGAGAATTATCTGTTGGCACAGCAGCTTTGGCTGGAAGGGATCCTGGAAAGATATTCCCCTGATGAAAAAACCAAGCTGGATAATGCGCAAGTATTCGTTTACGGCAATTACGTAGTGTTCACAATGTTGACCGATGCAGACACTACTGCTGCTACGAGTACTGTAAAGACAGCACTGGAGAAATGATGTAACGCAAAAGAAATACCCTTGCGACGCAAGGGTATTTCTTTGATATTCATACTTGGTTCACCGGCTTGCAAACAAATGCCGCAGTGCCATCGGCGGCAATCACATCGCGTACGCGCTGTGCGGTTTCCCTATCGGTAAAAATGCCAACCATACTGGGTCCGCTGCCACTCATCAAAGCAGCGATCGCTCCGCCTTCACGCATGATCCGCCCGGCTTTGCTTGCCACCTCATGCACGGGCAGCACCACTGATTCAAATACGTTGTACATACTGTTTGCCATGGCTGTAAGATCGCCTCTATGCATTGCTTCTGTCACGCATACCAAGCGTTGCTCACTTAACCTGTTCCGCTCGGCAAAATCGCCGTACAGCTGATCCAATGCGCCATATGCCCAAGGAGTGCTGATACCCTGTCCGCCGCGTGCAATCACAAGATAGCAGTCCGGCATGGGAGCGCAGGGTTGCATGATCTCGCCTATACCGCGTGTGATTTGCGTACCGCCCAATAAGCAAAACGGTACATCCGCACCAAGTTGTGCTCCAAGTGCCAGCAGTTCGCTTGAGCTATACTTGTGAAAATATGCGTTGAGCGCACGCAGCACCGCTGCGCAATCTGCACTCCCCCCTGCAAGCCCTGCCTGCATGGGGATGTTTTTTTGCAATACGATCTCTATTTTACAAGGAAATTCCCCTTCAAAATACCGCTCGGCTGCCCGATAGGCAAGATTGTGTTCGTCACAGGGCAGATCCGCACCACAGAGCAGTACAATGCCGCCTGCCTCGTGCTCTTTGATATGTACGTGCACGGTATCGTATAGATCCACTGTTTGCATAATACTCAGGATCTCATGATATCCGTCCTGCCGTCTGTCAATTACATCCAAATACAGATTGATCTTGGCATATGCCCGCAATTCCATTGGCGCTCCCTCCTCTCGTTTTTGCTCTTGCATCAATTATAGCACAAACCCTCTGCTTTGGCAAGAGAAAAAAGTATGTACACATTATAAAAATTCATCGTACAGCATGAAATCTTGTCTCCAATCTCTTGACGAAACAACTGATTTGGTATATAATTTAAGGTGCGGTATTTTATGCGCCGCCACACACCTTACTTTGGGAGACAGATATGCAAATGCAAAAAATTAAAGGACAAAAAGTATACATGATAGCTGCATTCGGCGTCGCCATTGCGGGAATTATTCTCTATGCTATCGTCAACATAGGTGCGATCAAAGAATTTATCGGTCGTGTTGGGGTGATCTTCGCTCCTGTCATTTACGGCTTCTGCATTGCATACCTGTGCAACCCGATCATGAAGCTCTTTGACAACCACGTGTTCAAGAAGATAAAGCTCCCCGGTCTGCGCCGCGCACTTTCACTGATCATGACCACACTGATCGTGCTTGCAGGCATTGCCCTGTTTCTGGGCATTCTCGTACCCGAGATCGTACGCAGTATTCAACGTCTGATCGCCAACTACGACACCTATCTTGATGAGATCATCGCACTTGTTAACGGAGGCATTGTCAAGCTTGAACATCTGATGGGACAATCCCCCGTCGAGGGTACGCAGTATATCAGCCCCGAGGAGATCAAAACTGCGTTGACCGGTGCGATCAACTCGGTGTTCGATTCCTCCAAGAGTATGCTTGAACAGATCATGGATATTTTTAACGAGGATTCCACATCCTTACTTAAAAAGCTCATGGATAAGCTGTTCCCTTACACCGGTACGCTGATCAATAAGGTATACATCTTTATCATTGACGCATTCTTCAGCATTCTGATCGCTTACCACCTGCTTGCAACCAAAGAGACACGTTTAGCCCAAGTCAAGAAGATGCGCAAAGCGATCTTTACCAAAGAACAAAACAAGTTCATCAACAACGTGCTGAATATCATAAATCGATCCTTTGGAAGCTACATTGAAGGCAAGCTGCTGGATGCGCTGATCATTTTCTTCCTTTGCCTGTTCTCGTTTTGGATCTTTGGCGTTTCGGAATACTTTGTGCTGATATCGGTACTGATCGCCATTACCGATATCATTCCTGTTGTAGGTCCGTTTATCGGTGCAATTCCGGGTGGCTTTATCATTCTGATCACCAATCCCTCCAAGTTCCTGCTTTACGTCATTCTTGTGCTGATTATCCAGCAGCTTGAAGGAAACATCATCAGCCCCAAGATCCTTGGCGATCATATGGGTGTCAGCGCACTTTGCGTACTGATCTCGATCGTGGTCATGGGCACGATTTTCCAGGGCAACCCCATCGCCCTGATCATCTCAGTTCCCCTGTTTGCCGTAATGGTTGAGCTTGGCAAGATGCTCATCGAAGCAAGGCTTGAAAAAAAGGGGCTGCCTACGGATACGGCAGAGTATTACCGAGGAGCTGCTACCGAGGACGAGATAGACTTTGCCGTTCACTACCAAAACAGGAAGCTTACCTATTACTACAGGCACAGCAAGCTCAAAAAGTGGATGGACAAGCGTCGTGAGCAAAAGCAGCTGCGCAAGCTGCAGCAAATGGCAGAAAAAGATGCAACGGAGTCCACCAGCACTAACGTAACCGATCAGATTGAGGATCAGATCGAGGATCGCGTCGATACCGCTGTGCAATCCGAGCAGACCGAGAATCAAAACACACAAGAATAAGTAACATCGAGGTATCACAACATGAATCAAGAAAACATCAAAAAGGGCGGCATCTCGGTAGACACCGAGCATATATTCCCTATCATCAAAAAATGGCTTTATTCAGAAAAGGATATTTTTCTGCGCGAAATCGTTTCTAATGCGACCGATGCAGTAACCAAATACAGAAGACTGCAGTCGTTGGGTGAGATTCCCGCGAATGACGATGTCTACCGCATTACGGTCACACTTGATCAGGATGCACGTACCATCAGCGTTACAGACAATGGCATCGGTATGAGTGCCGAGGAGCTGGAAACTTACATTTGTAATATTGCGCTTTCGGGTGCATTTGAGTTCATTCGCAAGTACGAGGGCGAGGGGGCTTCAAGTGGCATTATCGGTCACTTTGGCTTGGGCTTCTACTCTGCTTTCATGGTTTCGGACAGCGTGGAAATCTACACCAAGTCATTTACCGACGCACCTGCCGTGCATTGGATCTGTGACGGCGAGGGTAGCTGGAGCACAGAGCCCTGTGACAAAACCGAGCGCGGAACCACCGTGGTCATGCATATCAGTGAGCAAGAGAGCGAATATCTCGAACGCTCAAAACTTATCGGTATGTTGCGCAAATATTGCGCGTTTATGCCAGTAGAGATCTATTTGGAGGAAGCCGACACAGACGCGGAGAGTGAGCAAAAGCCGATCAACGACACCACCCCCCTGTGGCAGGCAAATCCCTCGGACTGCACTGCAGAGCAGTATACCGAGTTTTACAACAAGGTGTTCTCCGATTTCAAGCAGCCCTTGTTCCACATTCACATCAACGCCGATTATCCTTTGAACTTTAAGGGCATTCTCTACTTTCCCCGCATCTCATCCGAGTATGAGTCTGTGGAGGGACAGGTCAAGCTGTACTACAATCAGGTTTTCGTCGCCGACAACATAAAGGAAGTCATACCCGATTATCTGCTGATGCTGCGCGGGGTCTTGGACTGCCCCGAACTGCCACTCAACGTATCCCGCAGCTATCTGCAAAACAACACCTATGTAACTAAGGTTGGCGCGCATATTGTCAAGAAGGTAGCAGACAAGCTGAATTCCCTGTGCAATCTCGAACGAGAGCAGTATGAGGGCATCTGGAACGATATCCGCATTTTCGTGGAGTACGCCTGCATCCGTGACCGCAAGTTCTACGAAAGAGTCAAGGGCAGCCTGCTGCTGTCCCTGACTGACGGTACATATCTGACACTGGATCAATACTTGGAAAACGCCAAGGATAAGCATGAGGGCGTGGTCTATTACACAACCGACAAGGCATTGCAGGCACAGTATATTTCCATGTTCGCTTCTCAAGGAATTTCTGTTGCAGTGTTGGAAAAGACGCTGGACACTCAGTTTGTGTCCGCGCTGGAAAGCTACCGCGATGACGTCAAATTCAAGAGAATCGACTCAGACATTGCAGATGCGCTCAAGGGCGACGGAGAGGTAACCGATCAGCCTGCGTTGACCGAATTATTCCGACGCGTCAGCGGCAAAGAGCAGATGGAAGTGACCTATCAGCCGCTCAAGGCAGAGGGCATACCCGCCATGCTGAACGTGACCGAAGAATCTTCACGCATGGCTGAAATGATGCGTATGTACGCAATGAGCACGGGGGCTGCTCCCATGGAATACCCGCTTGATTATTCGTTGGTTATCAACACCGCATCCGGGCTTTATGCCAAGCTGCTTGCGCTTTCCGAGCAGGATCCCGACAAGGCGGAGCTGTTGGCGCGTCAGATCTATTCCCTGTCGCTTTTGGCACAGCGCAAGCTGACCGCTTGTGAGTTGGAGGAGTTCCTGTCCGGCAGTTTCTCACTTTTGGAGCTTTTGTAATGAACGGGGATTTCTTTGCATATACAAGGGATCACGCACAAGAACCAATAGTGAATGTACAATACAACCTTGCTGAGCTGAACACACGGTCGACAAATATTCACCGTGCACGTTCATTTTGGCTGGGTGAGCTGATCGCAGACTTGAATACAAGCACGCTGCCTGTTGCCGACGAGATACAAGAGCTTTGTGAGCAGCTAAATACAGAGGAGATAGAGCCGGACTGTTATTCATTGGCATTGCAGCATACAGACCCGATGGCAATTTGCAACGAGATCGCTGCCCACTTCCCGGCGTGTTATGAACAAGCCTTTACAGATCTGTTCGGCACACACGCTCCCCCCTCGTCTGAAGCGCAAGGACGCGTGGCTTATGTGGCAAACAGCTACACTGAGCAGGCTTTTATGGAGCTGACGGGCTTTATCAAAGGCCGCAGAGTTGTGTATTTCCACGGCTTTGAGGACGTTTGCCAAGAGGTACGCAGCGGACTTTGTGAATACGGTATTTTGCCGGTTGAATCAACAGCTGAAGGTGTGATGGCAGGGCTTTTGCGCCTGATCGAGCTTTACAACTTGCGGATTTGCGCGCTTTGCTACGTGCCCACACCGCAAAGCGGCAGTACTGCCTTTGCCTTGGTACGCGCTACGCTGCCTATGCAGCGACCCTTGGCGCAGCATTGTATCGATCTGCTGCTCTCTCCTGCCGCCCCCGGTGACACGGGACGGCTGATCTCCGTTGCCTCTCTGTGGTCACACGAGCTTTTGCACGCGGCGACCTACACAGGTCAGGACAGTGAGCTTTTTCGTCTACGCTTTTCGGTGAAGCCCGACACATTTTATCCCTTTCTTTTGTATCTGCTGCTTTTCTGCGTTGATGCTACCCCCATTGGTTTTTATACGATCAACAAAAATAAAACATAAAAGGAATGCATACTATGAAACAGACTATTTCTTACAAAACCTCAGGCGTTTGCTCAAGGCAGATCGACCTTGTCATCGAGGACGGTATTATTAAAGAGGCTGCCTTTGTTGGCGGCTGCCATGGAAACACGCAGGGCGTAGCCGCTTTAGTCATCGGCATGGAGGCAAAGGAAGCCATCCGCCGTCTGCGCGGCATCAAGTGCGGATTTAAGCCCACCTCCTGCCCCGATCAGTTAGCACAGGCACTTGAGCAGAATCTGCAAGACTAAATAAGAACAAAAAGGAGACGCGATCATGGAACAGTACATGAAGAATTATTTGCGCTGGCTGGAGAGCGACAAGCTGGACGATGCTGAAAAAGCAGAGCTTGCAAGCATCCGTGATGACGACGGTGAGATCCGTCTGCGCTTTACCTCGTATCTCTCTTTCGGCACAGCGGGCTTGCGCGGCATCATGAAGACCGGCATGAACGCCATGAACGTGCACACGGTAGCATATGCAACCCAGGGACTTGCCAATCTGATCATCAAAGAGGGGCGTGCCGCTGACGGCGTTGCCATTGCCTACGACAGCCGCAACAACTCCGCTCTCTTTGCCAAGACCTCAGCACAGGTGCTTGCCGCTGCGGGCATCAAGTCCTATCTCTTCGACGACCTGCGCCCCACCCCTGAGCTTTCCTTCGCCCTGCGCGAATACGGCTGCGTGGCGGGCATTAACATCACCGCATCGCACAATCCCAAGCAGTATAACGGCTACAAGGCTTACTGGGAGGACGGCGCACAGCTGCCCCCCGAGCACGCCGACACAGTCAGCGCGGAAATGGAAGCGCTTGACATCTTTACAGACGTCAAGCTGGCTGATTTTGACCGGGCGCTTGCCAACGGCTTGATCGTCATGCTTGGCGAGGAGACCGACGAAAAGTACCTTGCACAGGTGGTCGCACAGGCGGTCAATCCGGATGCAGTCAAGGCGGTTGCCGACGATCTTGCCATCGTGTACACGCCCCTGCACGGCACGGGTCACAAGCTGGTCCCCGAGGTCATGAAGCGCATTGGGCTCAAAAACCTCTACACCGTACCCGAGCAGATGATCATTGACGGCAACTTCCCCACTGTTCCCAAGCCTAACCCCGAGTATCCACAGGTGTTTGAGCTGGGTATTGAGATCGCAAACCGCGTTGGCAGCGACCTCATCGTTGCCACCGACCCTGACGCAGACCGCGTGGGCGTTATGACCAGAACAGCTGACGGTTCTTTTATGACCATCACGGGCAACCAGATGGGCGCTTTGTTGCTTGACTATATTCTGACCGCTTATGAGGAGACCGGCAATATGCCCGATCACCCCTACGCAGTCAAGACCATTGTTTCCACCGAGCTTGCCGCTGCCATCTGTGCGGCGCATAACGTGACCATGCATAACGTGCTGACAGGCTTTAAGTTTATCGGTGAGGTCATCAAGAACTACGAGGCAAAGGGCTACGGCTCGTTTATTCTGGGCTTTGAGGAAAGCTACGGCTACCTCAAGGGCACCTACGCACGCGACAAGGATGCCGTTGTAGCATCCATGCTGATCTGCGAAATGACCGCCTACTACAAGGCTAAGGGCATGACGCTGGGAGACGCACTCCAAGGCCTGTACGCACGCTACGGCTACTGTTACGAAACCAACGTGGAGATCTACATGGAGGGTCTGGACGGTGCTGAGCGCATGGCAGCCATGATGGACTCTTTGCGCAACGATCCCCCTGCCACCTTTGGCGGTGTGGACGTAGAGCTGTTTGGTGACTACAAGACCGAGACCTTTACCGAGCTTAAGACGGGCAAAATGACCCCCACGGGGCTGCCCAAATCCAACGTGCTGTACTTCAAGCTGACAAACGGCGACGTCATCGTCGTGCGCCCCTCGGGCACTGAGCCCAAGATCAAGTTCTACTTCCTGCTCTTAGGCAAGGATCAGGCTGACGTGCTTGTGAAACTGGACGGATACAAGAAAACGCTTCATGCATAAACATGCAAAAGGGACTATCTCATTTTTGGTGAGACAGTCCCTTTTATTGTTGATGAATTCTTTTACTCCTCGGGAACGTAATTAAAATGCACAGTTGCGTCAAGCAGGTATTGGTTCTCTTCCCCGATCTCAATCTGCGCCCATTGCTCCTCGGTGCCGGTGAAGTACACGTTTTGCAGCACGATGCAGGAATCAAAGGCACCGTCCTTGATGGTCGTCACGCTTGCGGGAATGACCACGCTGACCGTTTCCCAGCACGACGAGCAGGCGTAGCTGCCAATGGTCTCGACGCCATCCTTGAACGTGATCCTTCTGAAATTGGTGTTGCAAAGCGCATAATCACCGATCTCGCGGATGCCGCCCGGGATCTCGCTGCGCGCATTGGCGAACACCAGCGTATCCGTGTCCGTATTGATCAGACAGTTCCCTTCTACCTTGAAGCGGATGTTTTGGTCGGAAACGCTCAGATTGCTCAGCAGTTTGCAAGAACCAAACGCCAGCGGGGCTATTGAGAGCACACTGCTCGGAATATGGAAAGACTTGAGCCCCGTGCATTGGGAAAACGCACTTTCTTCAATAAACAGCACGCCTTCGGGCAGCGTGACGGATTCAAGCGCGGAGCAATTGCTGAAGGCTCTGTACGAAACGGTAGCAAGAGTGGAAGGAATACTCAGCTCGATCAAGTCGGAGCAATTGCAAAATGCCCCCTCACCGATCGAAAGAAGTCCCTCGGGCAGCGTCAGGCTTGTTACAGACCAGCAGCAGAAAAACGCATACGCTCCAATGCTCTTGATCGAAGACGGCAAATCAATTGTAGCCAGCTCCTCACATTGGTAGAATGCATCATACCCGATCTTTTCTACGCTGTTCGGGATGCCGACCCGCTCAAGCTTTTTACAGCCGAAAAACAGACTGTCTTCAATGACCGTCAGTCCCTCGGGAAGGTCGATCTCTACAAGCGAAGTACATTCCTCAAACGCGCTCGCCGCGATGGTCTGCAGTGTGCTTGGCAGGCTGACGCTTGTAAGACCGCTTTTTTCAAAGGCTCTCTCTTCAATGGCGGGAAGCCCCTCGGGCAACACAATGCTGCGCAGTGCTACACACTCGGAAAAGGCTTGCTCGCCAATGCGCTCAAGCGTTGATGGGAATGTGACCTCGCGCAGTCCGCTGCAGCCAAGGAATGCCTTATCACCAATGCTTATTACGCCCTCGGGGATATCGACGCTGCGAAGCCCGGACATGCAGAAAAACGCGTACGGCGCAATCCTGCTGACGCCGGAGGGGATCACGCTTGTTTCACAGCCTGCGATCAGCGTACTGCTCTCAATTTCGATCAGGCAGTTCCCCTCGCTGCGGTATACGGGGTTTTGCTCGTCAACTGTCAGCTCCTGTAACATAATGCACATACCGACAATGTTCTGACCGATTCCACTCACGCTTGCAGGCAGGTGCAGCTCAGTCAATCGCCAGCAGCTGCGGAATGCCTCTGCCTCGATAATTGTCACACTGTCGGGCAGCTCCACCGTCTCCAGCTTGCTGCAGCCGGCAAAGGCTGCCCCTTCGATCGTGGTGACGGTATCGGGAATGGTGACGGCTGTGATGCCGATCTCATTTTCAAAAGCGCGTCTTTCAATGCCCGTCACCTTTCCGCCCTCTGGTGTTACGGGCGGGATACGCACGTGCGCATCCTTGCAATCGCCAAGATCGGATACGAAATACGTGCCGTCGCTATACTGCGTAAAGGACAGCCCCTCTGAATAGCTCTCAGATTCAGGGGAAGGCTCCGGCTCCGGTTCGCTTTCAATGCCGCGTAAAGCATTGAACAGCGTGTGTAACGACGCTCTGTTTTGCTCACCAAGCAACGTGGAAACAGCATTATCATCCTGCGTCAGCACAATGTCAAGCGCGTGCAGGAAGGTTCCGTCGTAGGTGTCGGAGTATTCAGTTTGTATGTAGGTATCCACGCGCCATGCGGCAAACGCAGATAATGCGACTGTCAAAAGCAGCAGCACGGCTGCCGCGATCAGCGCGATACGCAAATAGGGGGTACGGCGTGCGGCGCGGTAATTATCCGCACGCTCGATCAGCACGGGATCGATGTCCTCCATCCATATAAGTAAAGGAAGATTTTTCATACCGTGTATCCCTCCTCTGCCAAAGCCTTGCGCAGCTTTGCGCGTGCGCGGGAGAGGCTCTTGAATACCGCGGCGGTGCTCAGTTCATATTTTTGCGCGATGTACTCCACGCTCTCCACGTAGTAGTAGCGGCGGATGAAAATACAGCAGTCGCGCTCGGGCAAGCTCCACAAAAACGCGTTGAGAATGCGGGCAAATTCCTCCCGCTCGATCTGCGCGGCAAGATCCGCATCGGGTGACGCCACCTCCCCGATCTCATCCATCGCAAGCATGATCTCCCCTCCGCCGCGCTTTTGGCGTTGGCGGTGCTCAAGGCGGTTGAGCGAGAGATTTCGCGTGATCTTGCCCACATAGGTTTTCAGATTTTCGGGCTTGGCGGGCGGAATGGAATTCCACGTGCGCAGCCACGTATCATTGACACATTCCTCACTATCCTGCATATTCTGCAAAATATTCTGCGCAATTCCCGTACAGTACGCGCCGTATTTGGTTTGTGTGTGCTCGATTGCCTGTTCATCACGCTGATGATACAGGGCAACGATCTCATGATCTTGCATACAAAGCTCCTTTCAAGTGTAGTGTGAGTATCTCTCACCTATCTACACCGCGTTTTTGACGGGATTTGACACAAATTCAAATATTTTTTTCTAATTGAAGAAAATCCCTGCAACGCAAGGATTTTCTCGAGCAATTTGGCATTGTGCATTGTGCATTTATATGATCTCTACCTGGCACATCTTCATCGCTTCAAGCGCATTTTGGTGGCTCTCCGGGGTCACGCCCGCGCAGGCATCGGCAACCACATAAAGCGGAATTTCGGGATAATATGCCTTGATAAGCAGCGCGTTGGAAATGACGCAGATGTCGGTACAAAGTCCGCAGAGCGTGATGCTTTCGATCCCCTGTTTATCCGCAAGCAGCGCGATCAGTTCTTTTGAGCCAAAGGTCAGCTTATCGATCGCCTCAGTGGTGCGCAGCGCGTCCAGCGCGGGGATAATCTGCCAGCCGTCGGTATCCTTGATGCAATGCGGCACGGGAAGGTGTTTGCCCTCCTCGGTGCTCATGTAATTTTCAAAATGCGTGTCGCGGGTAAAGTACACCTCGCCTTCAAAGCCCTCGATCAGCGACTTGACCGCAGGCACAATAGCAACCGCCTCGGCAGAACCAAGCGCACCGTCCACAAAATCCTTCTGCATATCTACAACAACTAAAACTTTCATGATAACCTCCGATTAATTGATTTGAATACATACGACCTCACGCCGATTGAACAGGCGTGGTATGGGGCAAGCGGTATTTGACGTGCCACGGGATATGACCAATCTATCCTCGTGCACACCCGAGGTATATTTTGGGAAAAATCCTTGGTCGGGCGCGTATACGCCTCTGCCAAACAGCCGCCATTGACCTCCGTGCGCGTGTCCCGCAAGCACCAGGTCAACGTCCTTGTCACGCAAATATTTCGCGTAATACTCGGGGTGGTGGCAAAGCAGGATCTTGTAAGCGTCGGCAGAAAAAAAGTCGTCCAACGCATCAAGGTCGGGCTTACCGTCGGGATTGGGCAGTCCTGTCCCAAGCCCACCGATGGCAATTCCCAGCCAAGACGTGTGCGTGTTATCCAAAAAGCAAGCTCCACTCTTCTCAATACGCGCAAGATTTTCGGGTGTAATGCGCTCCTTATCGGGCGATGGCGGGTATTTGCGCAAATGTCTGTGGCTTGCACCCACCTCATGATTGCCCGGCGCGTAAAACGTGGGGGCGATCTTGGGCAACGCACGCAGGGCGGCATAGCCAAATATATTTTTTTGGTCCATAGTGCCGTCCAGTGCCTCGGTCAGGTCCCCCGCAATGCAAATGATATCGGGACGGATTTTGCCAAGCGCTTCAATGACCTGCATGGGGTCGCGGCTGTGCAGATCAGCCACCAGAGCTATGCGCAACGAGCGTTGCAGCCGATCGGTCTTGATACTGTAATTCTTGATTCTCATACCGTTTTCCTTAGATTTATTGATATTATTATAGCGTAAAATCGTACGCTTGTCAAGAATATGCTTGACGTGGATATAAGGATTTGGTATAATGAGAATAACAACCACGGGAGGTGCGGTATGACATACGAATTATGCAATATCAATGACTACAGAGATACGCAATACGACGCCATGTATCGCGCCGCCGCGCCCAAAAGGCAGGCACGCGCCGACCGGTTCAAGCACGAGGACGATCGCCGCCGCTGTCTTTGCGCGGATATGCTGGCAAGGCGCATACTGTCCGTTGCTTCGGGCGTTGCGCCTGAAAATATTTCGTTTACCTACGGCGAAAAAGGCAAGCCGAGCGCCAACGTGCCCTTTCATTTCAACGTCAGCCACAGCACAGATTGGGTACTTTGTGCCATAGCAGACACACCGATCGGGGTGGATATTGAACAAATCAAGCCCTTCCGCGCAGGTCTTGTAGCGCGGTATTTCACCGAAGCCGAGGCTGACTACGTATGGGGCGGCAGCCCTATGCCCGACGGTAGCGTGACAGATCCCGACACGTGCGCGCGGTTTTATCGCGTGTGGACGGCAAAGGAAGCATATGTCAAAATGACCGGAACGGGCATTTCGACCGATTTGAGTGCTGTGTGCTACGATCCCATTGCCCAAACTGTTTGCGGCATCAAATTGATCACGCCCAATGCACCCGAGGGGTACGTCATAAGCATATTGAAAAGCGACCTTGCATAAAGGTCGCTTTTTCATGTCCGTTTTTATGAAGGAACGTTCGGCTGCTCGTGGGGGCGATCATTGATCGCCCACATATCTTACGTATCGTAATGAATATTATTCCCATTTTACGCAACAATAAGAATATTACACTTTTGGGAGTTTTTATGAGTCTTCTTTCCATTACAGCCTCAGCGCTTGTCCTGCCCTGCGCATTTGCGTTGACGCGCGGGCGGCAGATATACAAGCATAGCATCGTATCAAAGCACGGAATCGAGGAATGCAGATACGTGACCTTGGGCGGCATCAGACAATATATTCAGATCCGCGGGCAGGACGTACGCAATCCGATCATTCTGTTTTTGCACGGCGGTCCCGGTAATCCCACCTCCTGCCTTTCCTATCACTACCAAAAGCAATTAGAGCAGGATTACACCATGATCAACTGGGATCAGCGCGGCTGCGGACGCACTTTTTATGCCAGCCACGGAAAGGACACGCCCGTGAGCTGTGAGCAGATATTGCGCGATCTTGATGAGCTGGTCGAATACCTTTGCGAGCGATTTAGCAAGCAAAAGATCATACTGCTTGGCTATTCATGGGGCACGGTACCGGGCGTGCTGTATGCCAAGCTGCACCCCGAGCGACTGCATTGCTATTTGTCTGTTTGCCAATGTGTACACATTCTCTCAGGTTCGGTGTACGCCGCCGCACAGACAGCCGCTAAAGCGCGGTTGGCGGGTGACAATGCGCGCGCAGAGCGTTTGGAAAATCAGATCAAAGATTTTTCAAATCGTGAAGAAACATTTTCCAAAAGCGGATTTATGGCATACACACATTTGCGTGACACGACCTGCGCCTATCGAAAAAACACCGCCTGTAAATCTATGGCAGCATATATCCGCACAGGGCTGCTCTCCCCTGACTGCCACATTCTTGACCTGCGTTGGAAGCTACGGCAGATGCTTTTGCCTCACGCCTATTTTGCACACCAGTCGCCGCTCATTTCGTATCTTAGCATGGAATTTGACCTGCGCCGACTACCGCCCAACTTTCGCATACCTGTCTATTTTTTGACCGCAGACGACGATCGCATTTGCCCTGCAGACATGATCGAGGAATACTATCGCAGGATCTGTGCGCCCGATAAGCGCTTACTGCGTATTCCCGAGCAGGCGCATACCGTGTTTTTTGATCAGCCGGAGGTGTTTTGCAGTAGTGTCAAGACACTATTGCAAGGTGATATTGCGACTGCGTCGCAGTGATATTTCGCCTTGTGGCGAAGTGATATTGTTGCTATTGGCAACAGTGATATTTTAAGCCCCGTGCGATGGCACGGGGCTTAAAGCTTTATTCAGTTAGTCAATACGATACTCTTGAGATGGAACTCGTCGCCGTGCTCACACCCGGCAAAGAAATCAAGGCGAATCTGGTGCACAGTGCCGCTCCACATACCGCCGGGCAGCTGTACACGTGCGGTATGCCATTCCCCGTCAGCAATAGGATCAAAGGTCACAGAAATACCGCCTGTGGGATGCACATATTGCCCTGAGCACAAAAAGATCTCCGTGTTGTACCCTTCTTCATATCTGTTTGCAGAAGGAATACGATAAGTGATCTCGATTACGCTGTAATCGTCCGCATCAAGATTTGCACCGTTATCCTCAAGCTTGATATGCACGTACGGGTCGTACGGCTCGACGACCTTGAGACGGTAATAGCTGTTCTCTCTGAACGAGCCGCTGCAGTTGTTAAATCCCTCAAACAGGTCACTGCGGTCGCTTTCGGAAAAATCGATATGTGAGAATGCCTTATTGCCCTCGGGCTCCTGGATCACGCGGTCACCCCATAAGGTGTCGAGATATACAAGGCGCTTATACAGCCAGTTATACACGAAGTTCGCTGCGTCGTCATGTGTTTCAAAGCCGAATACGTCGTCAGCCTGGTGCCCTTGGTTCATGGTACCGAGGATGTGCCAGCGATCAAAGTTGCGGTCAAAGGCATCCTTGAAAGAGGATGCATCGACCAGGACAGTCTCACAGATGGCAAACAGATCCTCGCGCTGCTCCATCCAGATGGGCTTACACATTTCTCTGAACCACTCGGCATTGCAGAACAGTACGTACCAGGTGTTGACGCGCATTCCGTCGCTGACCGAAAAATTGGCTGCGTACAACCCTTTTGTCGAGTACGTGGTGTTATATCGGGTATTGGCAAGCGCAAAGTCAAAGTCCCAAGGAGGCCCAAAGGTCAGCTTTTTCGCACCGTCTGGAGAAAGATCGATGTACATATTGAACGTACCCGAGTCAAGGTTTTTGACGATCTCATCGGTCATATACATACGCACAGCAGATTCAATATCCACGTATGCGGCAATGGTCTCGATCTGTTTTTCCTCATTGGTCGTCCCCACAAACGAGGTCTTTGGGGTCAGCTCCCAGTTTTCGTCAAGCTCATAGTACGTGTTTTCAATGATGGCATAATAACAAAGCTGTGCAATATTGCCCACTACCTTAGCGCAATAGTCGATCTGCTCACGCGTGTAATCACCGCCCGAAGAGAGCGAGAAATTTCCGCCGCCAAAGCCCATGACCGTGCCATCAAGGTCGGACATCGGCATACCGCCGTAATTGATCTGCACGGTATTTGGCTCATCGGTGCGTCCGCCCTGCCCTACCATGAGGTAGCCGATCTCAAGATTTGTCTCGGTGTCTTCTTTTTCATAAATATCCACACGGTGCGGGTTGATCTGGGTCTGTTCACAAAGCAGATACACGCCACGATAGTCACCGTTGACGTAAAGCTCCACCCAAGTGCAATCCGAAGCAAAAGAATAGCCGTCCAGCAATTCCTGACACAGACGGAAGGAAAGGCTGTTGCGCATGAGCGAATAGTCGTAATAATCCGCCATCAGACACCACGACTTGCACTTGGCACCGTCGTTGAGCCCGAGCATATTGCGCTTCTTATCAAATTTTAGACGGAATGGCTTTTTTTCGGTTACAGCAGTCGAGTTGCCGCGCACGCGGATGTTGGCAGTCACATCCGCAAACTGCATCGGCTCAGAGCAGTTTTCCAGCGTGACGGTACAGGTCTTATAGTGCTCCTTGCTGGTCACATCATGTCCGTCAGCTGTATCAATGCGCAGGATCGGCATGGTCCGTACCTGCTCCTCGGGAGGCAGTTCGGCGCCGGGATCAGTCTCGGACTCTGTATCAATTTCGGTATCCGTTTCGGGGTCGGTTTCGGGTTCCGTCTCGGTATCGGTTTCCGTCTCGCTATCAGATGGGGGCGTATCTCCAGTATCGAGTGCAGTTTCGTGACCGCCCAATGTTCCCTGCTCACCGGGAAAATCAGTTTCGGGAGTCGCTTGCGTCTCTGCGCTCGTGAGCTGTTCAGTCATATCTTGTTCGCCGGTGCCCTCATTACATGCACTGAACATGGGCAAAACCATGGCAAATGTCAAACACAAACACAGGAATAAGGATAACAACGTTCTGTTTTTCATAACTATCCCCTTTCTGTAGTTATTATCACATTCTAATTTTATCAAAACTTATGGTAATTGTCAAGAATTTTTGACGAGATGAACAAGATGATGCATATTTTGCATTCCGACGCTTTTCGTGCTTGACAAACTCTGATTTTTGGGATATAATATGTTATTATCGCATGGGCCCGTAATGGTTTCGACGGGGGTTTTGCGATACGATAAGCGTGGCGGGCCGGATAATCCCGATAAACTGTCCAAACTTTAAAAAATAAACGACAACAGAACTGTTGCTCTGGCTGCCTAATTGGGCAGTGCTGTAAGACTGCGGTCTTACCCGTTGCTCTCGGAGTACCGCGACCGAGATTCCAACGTCATGTAGCGGTGACCGTGCATCGGTGTTTCGCCATTGAACCGATCACGCACAAAATGGCTACCCCAACGCGGAGTCTGTCTGCTGACGCCGTGAAGGGGGAATGTTAAATAACAGACTGCCCACGGAGAAGGTCGTATCAACGGGCTTTCGGACAGGGGTTCGACTCCCCTCGGGTCCACCAAAAAGACAGAGAGGCTGCCATCGGCAACCTCTCTGTCTTTTTGCTGTTCCCTCAAAGAGGGGAG
>JAZNBB010000084.1:0-3624 GCA_045586845.1 Eubacteriales bacterium | reverse complement strand
GGTGGTAGCCTCGGAAGCTGCCAGAGCTTCTGCTACTGCAATAGTGCCCTTTGCAAGGGTGGGGTTCTCAAATACGCCCATAGGACCGTTCCAAACAACCGTCTTTGCGTTCTTGACAGCCTCTGCGTACAGCTCCATGGTCTTGGGGCCGATATCAACGCCTTCTCTCTCTGCGGGGATCTTATCAGCGTCGTAGATCTCCACATCAACGGGTGCATCGATAGGATTGGGGAACTGTGCAATGGTGGTTACATCAATGGGCAGGAGCAGCTTGACGCCGTTTGCCTCAGCCTTAGCCATCATATCACGGCAGTAGTCGATCTTGCTCTCATCCAGGAGAGACTTACCGACACCATAGCCCTTAGCAGCCTGGAAGGTGTAAGCCATACCGCCACCGATGATCAGGGTGTCAACCTTGCCAAGCAGGTTGTTGATGACGTTGAGCTTATCCGAAACCTTAGCACCGCCCAGGATTGCAACGAAGGGACGCTCGGGGTTAGCCAGAGCCTTACCCATCACAGAAATTTCCTTTTGAATCAGGTAACCGCAAACTGCCGGCAGACCCGCGTGCTGTGCTACGCCCGCAGTGGAAGCGTGTGCACGGTGAGCAGTACCGAATGCATCGTTAACAAAGATCTCGGCAAAGCTTGCAAGCTGCTTTGCGAATTCGGGATCGTTCTTTTCTTCCTTCTTGGTAAATCTGGTATTCTGCAGAAGCACAATGTCACCGGGCTTCATAGCAGCAACCTTAGCCTGTGCGTCGGGTCCAACGGTATCCTCTGCGAATACAACACCGCCGCCCAACAGCTCGTTCAGCTTATCTGCAACAACCTGCAAAGAGAACTTCTTGACATCGCCCTTTGCCTTTTCCAAAGCAGCAGCGGTAGCAGCCTCTCTCTCGGATTCGGGCAGCTTTTCGATCTTTGCGATCTCCTTCTTGTCCAGCTTGAGTTCCTTGTCAAACACGTTGTGAGGCTTGCCCATGTGAGAGCACAGGATAACCATAGCACCTTGCGCCTTGAGGTACTTGATGGTAGGCAGAGCTTCTACGATTCTCTTCTCGGAGGTGATAACACCGTCCTTTACGGGTACGTTGAAGTCGCAACGGACCAGGCACTTTTTGCCGGCAACGTTGATGTCTTCAATATTCTTCTTGTTGTAAGTCATGGATTTGTTCCACCTTTCACAATTAATTTTTTCCAAATAATACTATATCACATTTTGTACGGTTTTGCAATAGAATTTGCGCAAAAAAGAAAAAATCGGCAAAAATATAAGACGGGGCGCATCAGCACCCCGTCGGTTTGTGTAATATGGTATTATTCCTCGGGTTCGGTAATGGTCAGAGCAAATTTAGCGATCGTCTTTTTGCTCGTTTTGCCGTTGATCCAGGACTCGATGCCGTACTTAACGTACTCTTCGGGCAGTTCGGCAGTCTTATAGGGCTTACCCATCCAAAGACCTACGCCCTGTCCTTCATCAATACCCTCGCATACCAGAATCAGGATTCTGCCTGCGGGAATCTGATTTTCCTCAAATTCGCAGATCAGATCGGTGTTATCACCGAAGTCAACAAACGGTTGAGAATAAAGGGGCTCTGCAGCAACAGTAGTATCATAATCGGTATTCCAAGCAAATACCTTAATGGTCAAGCTGCCGATATTGTCGCTGTAGCTGGGTGCTTGAACAGAAGCCTCATACAGATAACCGCCCTCGGGAATGGTCACAGCAACGCCGATACCCTTACTCGTTTCGGTGATTTCATGAGGGGTGTGTGTATCGTCATCAACGTTCCACACATCCAAATAAACATCGGTCAGATCAGGTTGACCGTCATCGGTGGTCTCTTCCTCAGTGGTCGTTTCCTCGGGCTCGGTGGTATCCTCTTCGGCAGTAGGTGCCTTGGTAGCGGCATCAGTGGTCACTTCGGGCTTATCACCCTCGTCACAAGCAACGAGCACGCAGCAAAGCATGATAGCAGCGAGAATAATCGCAAAAATTCTTTTCATGGTATGTATTCACTCCTTTCCATGTTCTATAATGCCATTATAGCAGATATACACCCATTTCGCAAGGGGATTTTGCAATTTTTTTTAAAATTTCGCAAATTTTACTTGACAAATACAGGCGCGAGTTGTATAATGAGCGCGAACAACCGCATAAAAAATCAGGGGTGCTGACGGAACAAAGCTTCCAACGGCTGAGATACGCGAGAGCGTGAACCCTTAACCTGATACGGATAATACCGGCGTAGGAAGATTTGCATTGACTTGAGATAAAAAATCCTCAACCGCACGGAGATTTTTCGTGCGGTTGTATTTTTTATCTTTAAGGAGGAGGATTCATGAATACCTCTCAAAAAACAAGGCGCCTGACCGTCAGCGCAATCATGCTGGCAACCGCAGTCATTCTTGCGCTGATCAGCTCCCCCATCCCACCCCTTCCCTTTGGCGGCAGCTTCACCATTGCCAGCATGCTGCCTATCGTACTGATTGCCTATATGTACGGCACCAAATGGGGACTGTTTTCCGCTTTTACCTATGCAGTCCTGCAGATCATTCTGGATCTTTTGGGAGGCAGGACAGGCTCCATGCTGCTGTTGTATTTTTTGCCGACAAGTGAAGATTTCATGGGATATGGCGTCGCAATCGGCATTTTGCTGCTTGATTATTTCGTTGCATACACCATGCTGGGCTTTGGCGGCATATTGCGAAACAAGATGCATAAAGTACCTGCCATCATACTCGGTGTACTGATTGCCCTTGGAGCAAGGTATCTGGTGCATATTGTATCCGGTTATTTGTTCTTTGGCTCGTGGGCAGAATGGTTCTTTACCCAGGAGGGCTTTTACGCCATCGGTGACGTGATTTTAAATGCCTTCAGCGGTCAAATGCTCTCTGTTGTGTATTCCATCTTCTACAACGGACTTTACATGATCCCCGAGATCGTGATCACCACGGTTTGCGCATCCGGTATTGCGTGGATACCCTATATCAAGAAATACGACGTCAAGTCTTGACTTTTCGCCCATCTTGTGCTATAATCGCACTTGCAGCTCTGCCAAACGGCCGCGCCGTATGTTGCCGAAAGGTATTACGGTGAGGAAAGTCCGGGCTTTACAGGGCAAGGGTAACTGATAACGTCAGTCGCGGGTAACCGCCGGGAAAGTGCAACAGAAATAAACCGCCGCGTATGCGGTAAGGATGGAAAGGCGAGGTAAGAGCTCACCCACTTCTATGGTAACATAGATTTGCTGTAAACCCTACTCAAAGCAACACCGTTCGGGGAATGTCTGCCCGACAGCCGCAAGGACCCGATGGGTGGCACGAGCGTTTATGCTCGGAGCTTTTCGGTGACGAAAAGCAAAGATAGATGGCCGTTCTCGACAGAACCCGGCTTACAGGCAAAGCTGCAAAAGAGAACCAACCGCGCGCGGTTGGTTCTTTTTGCGTTTTGCCTGTAACTCTATTCGCCTGCGGCGACTTCTATTGCTTACGCAGTGATATTCGGCTTACGCCGAGTGTTTCTCTCGCCATAGGCGAGCTATTCGCTTCGCGAGTTTCAGAGGCGAACAGAATATCACTGCGCAGCAATATCACTATTGCGCAGCAAAAATACCACTCA
>JAZNBB010000083.1:0-3016 GCA_045586845.1 Eubacteriales bacterium | reverse complement strand
CATTTTCAGGTGAAGTTTATGCGTGAACAGCAAACGAAACAGTTTGATAGAGTGAGCTTTCACGCAAATTATTCTATGTTCTGAATCTGCTCGCGAATCTTTTCCAGCTCGGTCTTGACCTCGACGACCAGCTTTGCAATCGCGGCGTTGGTGCATTTGGAGCCTGTGGTGTTGATCTCGCGGTTGATCTCCTGCAAGAGGAAATCAATGCTGCGGCCAACCGGCTGATCCCCGGCAAGATACTGCTCAAAGGCAACAAAGTGGGAGCGCAATCTCACCAGCTCCTCGTCAATGGCAACCTTGTCGGCGTAGATGGCGCACTCGGTCAGGATGCGGTTTTCATCCACCGTGATCACGGCGTCGGCAAGCACTGCGCGGATCTTTTCCTCAAGTCTGTCGCGGTAGGTCACGATGTCCTCTTTGGACAGAGTCTCGATGGTGTCCACGCGGGTCTTGATGTTGTCGATCTTGGCGCGCAGGTCAGCCTCAATGCGCGCGCCCTCGGTGCGTCTTGCGTCCAAAAAGCGGTCGGTGGCAACCGATAACACCTGCTCCAGCGCCTGCCAGTCGCGCTCGGTGTCCTCCTCCGGTTTTTTGATCTTGAAGATATCCTGGTTACGGGCGACCGTCATGACGCTGATGTCATCGGGCAGACCAAACGTGTCACGCAGGGAATAGAGAGCGTCGAGATAGCCCTTGGCATAGCCCTCGTCCAGCACGATCGAAACGCCCTGTGTATCCAGTACGTCAATCGAGATGTTAACGTCCACCTTGCCGCGCGAAATGCCGCGGGATTGCAGGTAGGGCTTGATCTTTTCTTCCAGATAGGAAAATGCGCGCGGCATGCGGACCGAGCAATCAAAAAATCGGTTGTTGACCGAGCGAATTTCGACCGTAATGTCCTTGCCGCAAACGGTTTGCTTATCGCGCCCAAAGGCGGTCATACTCAAAAGCACGTCACGTCCTCCAAATTCCGCCGTCCCCATCCGATGATCGGACATGGATAAAAAACGGCATATATAATTATTGTACCCGATTTTGCCCGGATTGTCAACAGGGAAAAGAGAAAAAAGAAAGAAAGCGATATGAATTTTACAAAATCAGAAAAAAGTTTGCGTGCCCACCCATGCCACGCTACGCGTAGGGGCGATCATTGATCGCCCGCCATTTTGTAGGGATCGGCATCCCGACGATCCGTATCCCTGTAGGGGCGCATTCCATATGCGCCCGCAATTCCCGCCCCCCCCGTAGGGGCGGATTCCATATCCGCATGCAATTCTTGAGGGAGCTTATGGAATGCTCCCTGCCTGCTATTCTCCCGCATTCCGCACTCCTTTTCGGGGAACGCTAAAATCGTGAAAATGTGCTATAATGCAACCGGAAAAGGGGGGCTTGGAATGGTTATTACACAGGATCGGATTTCGGATTTTGAGGCGTATTTGAAGGAACAGGAGCGGGCAAGCGCGACGGTGGAGAAGTACGTGCGCGACGTGCGTGCGTTTGGTGCGTTCGTTGGGGAACGGGAAATAGACAAGGCGTTGGTGATGGCGTACAAGATGCATTTGCAGGAGAGGTATGCCACAGCCAGCGTCAATAGCACATTGTCCTCGTTGGGGGCGTTTTTCGGCTTTTGCGAACGGCGCGACTTGTGCGTCAAGCGTGTCAAGGTACAAAAATCGGTATTTGCAGCAAAGGAAAGGGAATTGAGCACGGCGGAGTATGAGCGGTTATTGCATGCTGCACAGGCAAGGGGCGACGAGCGGCTGTATTTGCTCATGCAGACGGTGTGTGCTTGTGGCATTCGCGTCTCGGAGCTGCAATTTATCACGGCAGAGGCGGTAAGGTACGGCTACGCCGACATTAGCTGCAAGGGCAAAAAGCGGCGCGTCTACCTGCCCGCCGCGCTCTGCAAGCAGTTAAGACCGTATTTGCGTAAATCGGGCATCGTATCGGGCGCGGTGTTTGTTACGAGGGGCGGCAAGCCTATGGACAGATCGAATATATGGGCACAGATGAAGGCGCTCTGCCGTGCGGCGCACGTGCAGGAAAGCAAGGTGTTTCCGCACAATCTGCGCCACCTTTTCGCGCGCACGTTTTACACCATTCACAAGGACATCGTGCGTCTTGCTGACGTATTGGGGCACTCCAGCATCGACACCACGCGCATTTATACCATGGAGTGCGGAGACGTCCACCGCCGCCGCATCGACCGCCTGAATCTGGTGCGATGTTAGCCCGAAAACAGGGCAAAAAAATAACACATAATTCGCATTATGTGGTGAAGTGTCCGAAAAATAAATAGCCTCTCTCGCGCTCTTGAGCGCAGAAAAGGACCAATGAAATGGATTTTTTAAAAAATGTCTTTCATTGGTCGGTTTGTCGCGCCTTTTTTCGGGTTTGTCTTGCATTTTGATGTTTGTTATTGACAAAATCTGTTTTCGGGCGTATAATTGTCTATATAATAAAATATTTTCACCACATAATGCGAATTATGTGGTAGAGGGAAAAGGAGAAAGACAATGAAAAAGAGTTTGCTTTTGTTGATGGCTTTGTTGCTCGTGGCGGCTATGATGCTCGTAGCGTGCAATCCGAGTGACGAGCCCGGCGAAACACAAAGCACCGAGGAGCAGACGACTGAGCCGGTTGCGCCTTCGGAAGGTTTGGCATTTATGTCAAACGGTGACGGTACTTGTTCTGTTATAGGTATCGGCACTTGTATCGATATGGAAATTGTGATTCCCGTCAAATCCCCGGATGGTGAGAGCGTGACGAGCATTGGTTGGAATGCGTTCTTCGGCTGCACCGGCTTGACGAGTATTACGATTGGCGATAGCGTGACGAGCATTGGTGAGGATGCGTTCTCTGGCTGCACCGGTTTGACGAGCATGACTGTATCGAAGGGGAATACTGTGTATCATAGTGCAAACAACTGCATCATAGAAACAGAAAGCAAAACACTGATTGCAGGATGTAAAACAAGTGTTATTCCCGATGATGGCAGCGTGACGAGCATTGG
>JAZNBB010000082.1:0-4413 GCA_045586845.1 Eubacteriales bacterium | reverse complement strand
CCTCGTATACCTTGTCGTTTTCAAAATCCCATAAGCGCCAGCCGTCCGTATCCTTGTACCACCAGCCCGCAAAGGTGTAGCCGGGACGGTGGCTCTCCTTGGGCACGGGAACCGTATCCTTTCGTTCCACCGTTTCGGTCCCGGCTATGCCACCGTCATAGCCCGGGGAGAATCTGACGGTATATTCCGGTTTGTCGGCAATGATCAATATCATGGTCGCGGCAAATATGATGACGGGAATGGCGTACGGTATCCACCGGGGGAGTCTTTTCATGGACATCATCCTTTCTTGCAAGCGCATTTTTTCTCATGATATATAGACGGTGTTTTGAAAAAAACTTGTAAAAGCCGTATGACTATGCTAAATGCCGTGTATGCGTGTATGATCTCGCAAAAAATTGTGTGCGGACGCTTGCAAATACGCCAACACTATGTTATAATGAATTTAACCTGATTATGGAAAGGATGGCTTTTATGAAACCCATTGTAAAAATTTCATCCCTTGCTTTGTGCGTGCTTATGCTTGCCGCGGTGCTCGCAACCGCTGTATGTGCGCAGCCCACCGGTATGGACAAAAGCGCAACCGAGGAGATCAAAGTGGATGGACAGGGGACGGGTGTGAACCTGACCCAGTATTCGTTGTCCGCCGGTTCTGTGTATGCAGACAGCGTTGGCGGTTTGCTTAACGTTATCGAGATCGATCCCTCTGATCCCGACATTTCGGTCAAGGTACTCAACTGCGGTAGTTATACTTGGTCTCAGGCTACTATGGGTAATGCTGCCGTCAAGTACAATGAAACCGGCACGGGTACGGTTATCGCTGCGATGAACGGTGATCCCTGGATCGTATATCACACCGACTATGACGGTGACGGCAAGACCCCAACCGGTCCCGCTGTCAAGCACGTATCGGTCTCCAGAGGTCTGATGATCAAGGACGGTGAGATCTGGGCAACCGAGCAGATCTCGGATGAGAACTACCTTGCCAAGGACGATAACGCTGAGCGCGGTACGGGTGCGGCAAATCAGCCCATTTTTGCGATCAAAAAGGACGGCACGGCGATCATTGGCTCACCCTATACTGCCATTGAGATCAAAAATACCACCAATTCCACGACTGTAACTGCGGCGGGCATCAACCGTCTGCCTGCGCCCAACTCTGCCATTCTGTACAATCAGCGGTGCGGTACCGAGTCTATGGCGTATGAGGATGCGTACGAGATTTACGTGGAATGTGACAGCTCTGCGTTTGGCTATGGTAAAACCATCAGCGGTAAGGTGACGCACGTCATTGAGAGTGGTGACAAGAATCCCCGTCCTGCCATCACCGAAAAAACGGTAGTCATTTCCGCAAGAGGTAAGGCGATCAACAGTCACAAGGGTAAATATGCGATTGGCGACACAGTGTCCTTTACCTGCTCGGTCAAAATGGATAAGCTGTATCTGACCGATAAAGCCGAATGGAGCGACGTGCTTGAGGCAACCGGCGGCTTCTACACGCTGGTGGAAAAGGGCAAGCACAGGGGGCAGGAGCTAACCACCAATTACCCCTGTACCATTGTGGGTATCAAGCAGGACGGTAAGGTTCTGATGATCTCTACCACTACCCAGGAGGACGGCTCGCGTGCAGCCTGCAAGATGAAGAATATGCAGGAACTGGCTGTCGAGCTTGGTTGCTATACAGCAATTATGTTTGATGGTGGCGGATCTACCCAGTTTGTGACGCTGGAGGGCGACAACTACGTCAGAAGATGCGCTGTATCCGATGGTAAGAACGCGGTACGCGGTGTTATCAGCGGCTTGGCAATCGTATATAACAAGGCGGACCTCGCACCTGCCAACTGCGATGTGCAGGGCATTAAGTTCCTGGACGGTCTTGGCCTCAAGTCTACCTTTGGAGAGGTAGAGGACACGAGTGGTCCGCATATCGAAGGCGCGCCCTCCTATTCCTACTACTATGTTGGTGACGTGTCTTACATCAACGGAAAGGGAATAAACGGTACGGATGAGCCTTATACAGAGCTTGTGGGAATGAGAAACCCTGCGTACAGTGCGGATTGGCCCTCCGAACAAAAGGAAGCTGAGGCACGCCAGCCCGCCACCTTGGATGGAAGCACTTTGACGCTTGGCGAGGATTGCCTTTTGACCATCAGCGGCTATGCGTTTGCAAACGGCTCGCAGAAGAAGATCCTTTACTCGCTGGATCAGAACACGTGGTACGAGGCACAGGGCGGCACATATGCCGATGCCTCTGCAGATCTTGTGCAAGAGGTCATGACAAACGGTTGGATCAAGACAGCTTCTGCAGGGCATGCCATGTTTGAGAACGTAGGCGTGGATCTGAGCGAATATCAGGGTCAGACTGTGACTGTGTCCTTTGCAGTCACGCCCGGTGCGGACGATAAGGCTTTGCACTTCCTGACCATCGAAAATCTGGTTGTGCCCGCTCCCGTTCCCACCACCGAGGAGACGACCGAGGAGCCTACCACAGAAGAGACTGCTGAGGTGTCTGCCACCGAGTCCGAGACCGAACCCGAGACCGAACCCGAGACCGAGCCTGCCTCCGAGGGCGGCTGCAAGGCAGTCGCGGCGGGTGTGTTTGCACTTGCGGCAATGATCGCAGCGGCGTTTGTGGCAAAGAAAAAGGATTAAAAAAGATCAGCCCGATGGATCTGATAAATTAGCGAAGAATTAACACGGAGATTGTATCAAAAGCAATCTCCGTGTTCGCTTTTTTCACATAAAAAGGCATTAACCGTAGGGGGCGACGTCCTCGACGCCCCGTCCTGCATTAATCAATCTTTTGCAACAAAATATTAACATAGTGCCTGCCCGGGGCGTCGGGGACGTCGCCCCCTACAGCTGTTTTTATGTGTATATCGGTTTTATATTTCAACAGAAACGGGGATGATTCATCCCCGCTTTTTCGCTATTTCCGCAGCCCCATCGCTCATCTCTTTTTCTCCGCAGTTGGTGAATTTTTCTTGCATTCTTTACACGTATATGCTATAATGAGACAAGAAACGTCACTCGGAGGAGTATTATGAATAAAAGATCCTTGATATATATCATTATCGCGTGCGTGCTGTTGCTGACATTCTGTGCGTTGACCGTCACATTGACCTGCGTGGACGTGCGCCCGGCGGGAGAAAGCCAAGCCGAGGTGGGCTTTTCCACGGTCAATGAATGGGTATGGAATGCGATCGGGCAAAGCAAAGTGGCGCTGACTGTGTCAGAACTCTGCGGACTTGTGCTGATCGCTGCCACGGGTGCGTTTGGTGTTACGGGACTTGTGCAGATCATTCGCCGCAAGGGGATCCTGCGCGCGGATAAGGAATTGTATTTCATGGCGGTGGCTGACGTGCTGCTGGCATCTGCCTACCTGTTCTTTGAGGTCGTGGTCATCAACTACCGTCCTGTTCTTGAGGACGGGGCACTTGCCGCGTCCTACCCGTCCAGCCATACCATGTTAGCGGTTGCGGTTGCGGGTATGGGCATGGTGTATCTGCAAAGCTGCGCCAAGAAAGGTGCGCTGACCTACACGCTTTACGGGTTGCTCAATGTGCTGAGTGTGGTCACGGTGGCTTGCCGTGTGCTTGGCGGTGTACATTGGCTGACCGATATTGTGGGCGGTGTGTTGTTGGGGTCTGCCATGACGTTTGCCTACGGTGCCGTGTGCAGCTTATTTGAAAGGGAAGGCGAACAGGCGTGAAGGGAACTATTTTTGTTTCGATTGTAGTCGGAGCGGTGGGCGGTGTTGCCGCGCTCGTGGTGGGTTTGCTGCTTGCGCCCGAGATGGCGCTGTTGCTGGGACTCCTTGCATTTGCGCTGATATCTCTTGCCTTACACGTGATCATGTCGATCACCGGGGCGCGTATGAATAAGCAGTTTGCCAAGATCGAGCGCACACTGCAAAGTCCCGTGATCTATCAAACCATTGCCAATTTTAATCTTGGTAGCGGTGTGGTCAATGGCAAGGTATATTTGTGCCGCGATTGCATCGTGTTTGCGTCGGTGGATCAAACCCCGTATGCCGTGCAGGAGATTGCTGCGGAGCAAATCGCGCGCTATGAGCAGGACGAGATACACTTGTACCTTTATGTCAAGGACGGCAGGAAATATCACCTGGTGCTGCCCGACGCACCTGAGGTCGTGCGGGTGATCAGGGAACATTATTGGAATGGATAAAAAAGAAGGATTACTACATGGGGCTGCGGAAATAGCGGAAAAACGGGGATGATTCATCCCGTTCCTGTTGAAATATAAAACCGATATACACATAAAAACAGCTGTAGGGGGCGACGTCCTCGACGCCCCGGACAGGCACGAACTAACTTGTGCATTGAAAAAAGTTAGTTTATGCTCATCCGAAGTCGGAGGCCAAGGGGTCTTAGGAAGACAACATATTAGGAC
>JAZNBB010000081.1:0-33425 GCA_045586845.1 Eubacteriales bacterium | reverse complement strand
AAAGTTACGCAGGCTCCTTCCGTCACGGCTACGCCGTGCCACCTCCCTCTCGGAGGGAGGCTTTTCGTTAACCCCATTATAGCATAACTCGGCAGAGAAAACAAGTTCTCTGCCGAAATTTTGTACTGGCAAATTCTCCGTTAAGGACAACAGATAAAAGGGTGTCCCTCTGTTTTGCTCGGAGTGATGGGCAAGTTCGAACTTGCTTCGAGCTTGCCGGAAAGTAAGCGGTTTATGATTTGTAAGATACATGCTCGACACAATAGGGAGCGGAGCGCAAAGCACAAAGAGCAGAGCGCGACGCGAGTCTTTGAAAGGTTCAGAATCCCGTCACTCCGACCATAAAAAACAAGGGGGACAGTGTCCCCCTTGTTTTTTATGGTCGGAGAGTGGTTGAAACTCACGACGCATTTACAGATTTGAGCAAACGTGCGAGCGCAAGGGCTTGGGGTGCTCAAACGTTGCAATATCGATCATGCGAGCATTGTTGTCACCATGCTATGAATCACACTTTAATCAGACAAAGCCAGGTCTATTGCCTTGGCTGCGGTCTTGCCGGCTCCCATGGCTGAGATCACGGTTGCTGCTCCCGTTACCGCGTCACCGCCTGCATAAACGGCATTGCGCGAGGTCAGTCCGTCCTCGTCGACCACGATCCCGCCCCGGCGATCGACCTCAAGACCTTGGGTGGTGGACTTGATCAAAGGGTTGGGCGAGGTGCCGATCGATATGATCACGGTATCCACGTCAATTGTGAATTCGCTGTCTTTGACCACGACGGGGCGACGTCTGCCGCGCTCGTCCGGCTCTCCAAGCTCCATTCTGACGCAAGTCATGCCCGTAACAAATCCATTTTTGGGATCTCTTGGATCATTGGAATTATGGTAGCCGAGAATTTCTACGGGATTGCACAAAAGACGGAATTCGATCCCTTCCTCTTTTGCATGCTCGATCTCCTCACGGCGCGCGGGAAGCTCCTCCATGGAACGGCGGTAAACGATATATACCTTTTCAGCTCCGAGACGGAGCGCAGTTCTTGCCGCGTCCATCGCAACGTTACCACCGCCGACGACAGCGACCTTACCGCCTTTCATGATCGGCGTTTCGGGATTATCAAGGTAGGACTTCATCAAATTACTTCTTGTCAGGAATTCGTTTGCCGAGTATACACCGTTAAGTGCCTCGCCCGGGATGCCCATAAAGTTGGGAAGTCCCGCACCCGAGCCTACGAACACGGCTTCAAAGCCTTGCGCGAACAGCTCGTCAATGGTAAGCGTTTTACCGATCACCACGTTGGTCTCTATCCGAACGCCCAGCCTTTTGAGCGTATCCACTTCTTTGGCAACGATCGACTTGGGCAGACGGAATTCGGGAATGCCGTATACCAAAACGCCGCCTGCGGTATGCAGTGCTTCAAATACGGTGACCTCATAGCCCTTTTTGGCAAGATCGCCCGCGCAGGTCAGTCCGGAAGGACCGGAGCCCACCACGGCAACCCTGTGCCCGTTGCTTTGGGGACGAAGGGGCTGTTCGGTGCTAAAGGTATTGTGCCAATCGGCTACGAAGCGTTCAAGTCTGCCAATGCCCACGCTCTCGCCCTTGATGCCTCTGACGCACTTGGACTCGCACTGCACCTCCTGCGGACACACACGTCCGCAAACTGCGGGAAGGGAAGAGGACTTGGCAATGATCTGATATGCGCCCTCAAAGTCGCCTTCTTTTATTTTGGAGATGAATTCGGGAATATGGATCTTGACGGGGCAGCCCGCCACGCAGGGCATATTTTTGCAGTTCAAACAACGGTTTGCTTCGTCGATCGCCTGCTGCTCGGTATATCCCAGCGCAACCTCGTCAAAGTTATGCGCGCGCACCTTGGCATCCTGCGTGGGCATTTCGTTCTTTTTCATACGCATATTTACCACGTTACCGCACCTCCTTGGTAAAAAGGTTGCAGGTCTGCTCGTGCTTGTGACGTTCAAAGGCGGTGTACATTCTGCCTCTTGCCATCGCTTCGTCAAAGTCGATCTCATAGCCGTTAAAGTCCGGACCGTCCACACAGGCAAATTTTGTTACCTTTTTGCCGTCCACGTTGAGCGTCAGTCGGCAGCCGCCGCACATGCCCGTTCCGTCTATCATAATAGGGTTCATGGATGCGGTCACGGGTGTGCCGTAGGGCTTTGCCGCAGCAACCACGAATTTCATCATGATCAGCGGGCCGATGGTGATGATCATATCAAACTGTTCGCCCGCCTCAAGCATTTCCTTAAGGGGAAGGGTCACGTTTCCTTTTTCGCCGTAAGAGCCGTCGTCGGTCATAATGCGGAGCGTGTTTGAGCAAGCTTTGAACTCATCCTCAAGGATCACGAGATCCTTGTTTCTGAAGCCGATAATACTTGTTACGTCCGCGCCCATATCGGCAAGGGCCTCTGCAATGGGCATAGCGATAGCGCATCCAACGCCGCCGCCCACGATGCACACCTTTTTCAGCCCGTCAAGGTGCGTTGCCGTACCCAAGGGACCAACAAAGTCCTGCAGATAGTCGCCGGCCTGCTTATGAGAAAGCTTTTCGGTGGTCGCGCCCACGATCTGGTAGATGATCTTGACTGTTCCGCTTTGCTTGTTCACGCCTGCAACGGTAAGCGGAATACGCTCACCGTTTTCATCCACGCGCAGGATGATGAACTGACCGGGGCGCGCTTTATTTGCCACGAGTGGGGCTTGGATCTGTAGCTGTATCACCGTGGGATTCAATACTTTTTTGTCAATGATCTTATACATGTTTTCACCTTCTGCTTTATCATATCACGTTTCCGCGAAAACGGAAAGTCGTTTTATTGGTTTATCAAGTCGGAATGACGGAGTCCTTTACGATCATGCGCATATCCACACAGCTCTTGTCCAATAACTGTGAGAAATATGCATTTTCCATGGGAATCCACTCGTCAAAAAAGCGCCTTGCCATCTGTGGAGAATTGCGCGCCGTAATGCGCTTTTTTTGGTATGTGGGGTCAATGTCCAGAAAGATGGAAAGATGGTAGTACTGACCGAATGCGGGATGCATGGAATAGGCTCCCTCAATGACGGTCAGTGCAGTGTGCGGTACCGTAATAGGCTCTCCGAGTGTTTGCGTAGTGCAATCAAAACGTTGGTAGTACACGGTTTCCTCCATGCATACCGAGCGCAGCACCTCGTTTGCAAAGCGTTCTCTGTCCAAGTTGCCGCCGATCTCTGCAAAACGTTGCGGTGTGCGCTGCTCGGGGCGCAGAAAATAATCGTCTGTATGGAACACGTTGCAAGCATAAACTTGTTGCAAAATGTCCGCAAGAGTGCTCTTTCCGCTTGCGCTGCCGCCCTCAATGGCAACGATCACGCTGCCGTTGCCAAGCAGATTATCTATTGCGGTAAATACCGGTAAAAAGTCGGCGTATTTGTTGGCAATGACGCGGTATGCGGGGTGATATGCCGCACGAAAGGCATCCGAGTGGTGCACTGCAGGGAAGCCCTGTGCACGCCACGCCTCCAGCTTGGGGGCAAAATCGTGCATATCCAGAGGCAGCTTGCTGTTCAGTATCAGTTCTTGCGCAATCTCCAGCTTCTGCATAAGCCGTGCCTTGCCATCCGGCTCTGTTTGCGCCGAAAGGCAGAAAAGCATTGCAAGCGTTTCGGGGCGCAAACCTTTGCGCAGCACGCCGAGATGTATGCGGCTGTATGCGCCGTCCAGTTGCTCTGTGCACGCTGACGCAGTTTCAGACATGGCAGCATATTCATTTTGTATATAGCGCAATGCTGTTTCATAGCTTGTTGCCAAGTGCTCGCATCCGAACGAACTTTGGAATAAGTATTTGAAAATATCCTCTGCCTGCAATTGCGGATAATTCTGATATTGCTGCATAAGCAGCATATGTGTTTGTTCTTTCATAATTGTTTTTGTTTTAATGCTTATGATGGCTGTTTATTTGTTCAAGATCTGTTGTAAAGCAGGTGCAACCTGTTCATCATAAGGTCTCCTTTTGCTGCCTCTCTGCATACGTTTCTCCAAAAATTATATCATAACATTACAAACAAATCAAGTTTTTTCAAAAATTTTATAGGATTGCTTCCGAAGACGAGCTTTATGCCGCTTTTGTTGTGCAGGAGCAGTTAAACGAGAAGCACTTGATAAGAATTATTGCATTTTTCTAAAATATCCACAAAAAATTGATGAAATTTTCAAAAAATACATCTTGGCAAATGCAAATTTTTATTGTATAATGTAAAATGGTTTTGTATGCCCGAACGTTTTGTTACAGTTTTGATAAAGAAATAGGAGTTTTGATCGTGAAAAAAACGCTGGTTGATTTGCAGGAATATGTCAATGAAATAGCGTCTGCTTACGCTTACAGAGATGCGTATAGATTTATCAAGGACGATAAGATTGTCAGAAAAACCTATAGACAGTTTGCACAGGACATTTTTGCCGTCGCTTCCTGGCTGTGCGGACGCGGTTGGGAAAGAAGACATATTGCCATTATCGGATCGACCAGCTATGAATGGGTGGTGACCTTCCTTGGTATTGCTTGCAGCGGTAACGTGGTGGTGCCCATTGATAAGATGCTGACGACCGATGAAATGCTGGGACTTTTGTGCGTGGGTGATGTGGACGTGGTGTTCTTGTCCGGTGAGTTTGCACCCATGACGGGGGCTATCGAGAAAGCTGACAACGGCGTTTGCGATATTATCAATTTTGCAAGCGCGCGCTATACGGAAATTTTGTCTACCGAACATATCGCTTTGCCTAAGATAGATCCGAATGCCATGGCAGAGATATTGTTCACCTCGGGTACGACCGGCGTCAGCAAGGGTGTTATGCTCAGCCAGAAAAACATCGTGAGCAATATTTGTGACATTTACAGAATGGATTACGGACAAGGCTTGAAATATCCCGTGGTTATGTCGGTACTGCCCATTCACCATACCTTCGAGCTGACTGTGGACAATCTGGGCGTGCTGTATTGCGGAGCAAGTGTATGTATCAACGATAAGCTTGAAAACATCGTCACAAATCTCAACCGTTTTAAGCCGGATGTCATTTTGGTCGTGCCTGCGATTGCCGAGGTCTTTTACAAAAAGGTCAAGGAGGGCATTTCGTCGGGGGCTGCCAAGCGCAAAGTATGGCTTGCCAAAAAGCTCAACGGGTTATTGCGGCATTTGGGTATTGACGCACGTCGCAGGCTGTATAAGAGCTTGCTGAAAAAATTTGGCGGCAAATTGCGCCGCGTGATCGTGGGCGGAGCTGCCTTGCGTTCAGAGATTGCCGAGACCTTTGAGGAGTTTGGTGTGAGTATGTATCAGGGCTACGGTATGACCGAGTGTGCACCGCTGATCTCTGCCAATTATCCCGGTATCAATTGTTTTGGCTCTGTAGGTAAGCCCGTGGCGTATATGGACGTCAAGGTGGAAAACGGCGAGATCATGGTCAAGGGCGATGGCGTTATGCTCGGTTACTACAAGAACGAGCAGGCTACGCGTGAGGCATTTTCCGAGGACGGCTGGTTGTATACGGGCGACCTTGGGTATTTTGATAAGGCAGGCTACCTGTATATTACGGGCAGATCCAAAAATCTGATCATTTTGGATAACGGCAAGAACATTTATCCCGAGGAGATCGAATCGTATCTCGGTATGATTCCGGGTGTCAAGGATGTGATGGTCTATGAGAGCAAGGGAAAGATCTGTGCTGCCATTCAGCCTGTTGATATCAATGATACCCGTGTGATCAAGGAGATCAAGAACGGCATCAAGAAATATAACAATGATGCCGCCCCCTATAAGCGGATCGTGGCGTACGACTTTATAGCAAGAGAGTTCCCCAAGACCACTTCGCTCAAGATCAAGCGTAAGGAAGCACTTGCCATGATCAAGGAAACGGTATGCAAGAAGACCGTGGAGCACATTGAACCCACTACACCCGAGCAGATCAAGATCGTCGGAGCGTTTGAAAAGATCCTCGGTTGTAAGAATATGGGTATTCGTGATGACTTCTTTGACATGGGCGGAGATAGTCTTTCGGCACTCGAGGTGGGTGCACTGATCGGTATTCCCGCACAAATGATTTATGACAACCCCACCGCCGAGATGTTAGAGCAAGTGCTGCTTTCTGCCAAGGATAAGGCATCCGAAAAGGAGAACAACCTTGATATCAATGAGCTGATCCGCCACAATTCCAACCTGTTACATACGCAGGATGTCAAATACGTGCTGTTGACCGGTGCGACCGGTTATCTTGGGTCACACATACTGCGTGAGTTGTTGCGCCGCAAGATGCACGTTATCTGCTTGGTACGTGACGAGGAAAAGCTCAAGGATGTGCTGCAATATTATTTCCCCGGAGAGCATGAGTACTTTACCTATAAAGTCAGGATCGGTGATATTGCACAGCCGATGCTGGGGCTTGATGAGCAGGAATACAAGCACCTTGCAGAAAAGGTGGACATGGTCATTCACACTGCCGCCAATGTCAATCACGCCGGTAATTATGAGGACTTTGAACGCACCAACGTATGGGGGACGCAAAATGTTATCGACTTCTGTTTTGCGGCAGGTGCAGTGCTGCAGCACACCTCCACGGCAAGCGTGCATGGTTCGGGTACGGTTGCACAGCATAATCCCAATGTGACCTTTGATGAGTTCAGCCTGGATATCGGACAGGAGCACGCACAAAATGTGTATATTCACTCCAAATACCTGGCTGAGGAGCGTGTACTGTTGGCAAGAGAGCGAGGGCTTGAGGCAAACATTTTCCGTATCGGTAATCTGACATGGAGAATGAAAGACGGCAAGTTCCAGAAAAACGCCAAGGATAACGGTTTTATCGGACGTTATAAAGGTCTGATGAAGGTAAGAATGTACAGTAAGGAGATCGCGGACTATCCCATTGACTTTACCCCCGTGGATGAGTGTGCCGACGCTTACGTGCGCCTTGCGTTACACGACCGTGTCAACAACATCTACAACCTGTACAATCCCCATGTATTCACTATCGACACGCTGTCAAGAAAGCTGTTCCGCAGCATCAAGCAGGTGTCAAACGAGATTTTTGAAAAATCAATCAAGGAGCTGATCTCGGACCGAGAGGTCGCGGTGCTTTCCTTCTATCATGCCATCGCGTCGTCCTCTGCAAACGTTCCCATCAGCAACGAGTTTACGGTAGCAGAGCTCAAAAAGCTGGATTTCAAGTGGTCCAAGATCACGCTGCGGTACTTGAGCTACATCAACAAGATTAAGTAAGGAAAAAGCATATGAGAATAGGCATTGACATTGGCTCGACCACCATCAAGTGTGTCGTGCTGGATGATAACGGCAACCTTCTCCATAAAAGTTATGAGCGGCATTTTGCCATGATCAAGGAGAAGACCCGTGAGGTCATCAAGGGTTTGATCGAAAAGTTCAATATCACCGAGCCTGTGGTTTGCGCTGTTTCCGGCTCCGCGGGTATGGGTCTTGCAGAGCGCGCGGGAATGCCCTTCGTGCAGGAGGTCTATGCCACCAAGGTCGCCATCAGTCACCGTCTGCCCGATACCGATGTTGTTATCGAGCTGGGCGGAGAGGACGCCAAGATCCTGTTTTTGAAGGGCAATCTTGAGGTGCGTATGAACGGTACTTGTGCCGGCGGCACAGGTGCGTTTGCCGACCAAATGGCGACCCTGATGCAGATCGATACCGGTGAGATGAACGAGCTTGCAAAGAATTACGAAAAGATCTATTCCATCGCCTCGCGTTGCGGTGTGTTTGCCAAGACTGACATCCAGCCGCTGCTCAACCAGGGTGCAAGAAAAGAGGATATCTCTGCAAGTATTTTCTACGCCATCGTTAACCAGACCATCACGGGTCTGGCACAGGGGCACCCCATTGAGGGCAACGTGGTGTACTTGGGCGGCCCGCTGACATTCTTGTCCGAGCTGCGTAAGGCGTTTGATAAGACCCTGGATTGCAAGGGGACTTGCCCCGAGGATTCCTTGGTGTTCGTGGCGTTGGGTGCTGCGTACTATGCAGAGGAAAAGGTAGACCTTGCCAAGGCTTACGAGATCATCGGCGAGAAAGCGGATTCGCTGACAGAGTCCGCGCTCAAGCCTCTGTTTGCAAACAGAGAAGAGTACGATGCGTTTATGGCGCGTCATGCACAAAACAGTGTACCCCGCCGCGAAGGCGAGGCATATGAGGGCGACGCATATCTGGGCATTGATTCGGGCTCTACCACGCTCAAGGTGGTGCTGACAGATGCGGACGGTTCAATTATCTATTCCAAATACCAGTCCAATCAAGGTAAGCCCATCGATGTGGTAAAGAGTACGCTGATCGAAATGTATGAAAAATATCCGGGCGTAAAGATCGTATCCAGTGCCGTGACGGGCTACGGAGAGGATATGATGCGTGCGGCACTCGGTATTGACGTGGGCGTTGTCGAGACCGTGGCGCATTTTACGGCTGCAAAATACTTTATGCCCGACGTGGAGTTTATCATTGACATCGGCGGTCAGGATATGAAGTGCTTCAAGATCCGCGGCGGCGCGATCGATAATATTTTCCTCAATGAAGCATGCTCTTCGGGTTGCGGCTCGTTTTTGCAGACCTTTGCAAACGCCATGGGTTACCCCATTGATGAATTTGCAAATCTCGGCTTGTTCGGTGAGCGTCCCGTGGACCTTGGTTCGCGTTGCACCGTGTTTATGAACAGTTCGGTCAAGCAGGCGCAAAAGGAAGGCGTGAGCGTAGAGAACATCTCTGCGGGGCTTTCGATCAGTGTGGTCAAAAACGCCATTTATAAGGTCATTCGCGTACACTCTGCCGAAGAGCTTGGTAAAAAGATTGTGGTACAGGGCGGCACCTTCCTTAATAATGCGGTGCTGCGTGCATTTGAGCAGGAGATCGGCGTAGAGGTCATCAGACCAGACATCGCGGGCATGATGGGTGCGTTTGGCGCAGCACTGTACGCAAAACAGACGCACAAGGGCACAGGGTACTCGGGGATTCTGTCATACGAGGACATGAAGTGCTTTACTTACTCGATCAAGAGCGTGACCTGCAACGGCTGTAACAACCGCTGCCAGCTCACGGTCAACGATTTCGGTAGCGGACGCAGATTTATCGGCGGTAACCGCTGCGAAAAGCCTGTGACCAACAAGGCGCAGGACGATACGCTGAATTTGTATGAATACAAGCTTGCAAAGCTGGCAGCCTATCCCGAGGGGGAGGGCACGCGCGGCGTGATCGGTCTACCCATGGGGCTTAATATGTACGAAATGTACCCGTTCTGGAACACCTTGTTCAGAGAGCTGGGCTTTACGGTCAAAATGAGCGGTTTTTCCAATCGCAAGCTGTATCTCAAAGGGCAGGGCACTATCCCGTCGGATACCGTTTGCTTCCCTGCAAAGATGGTGCACGGTCATATCCAACAGCTGATCGAGATGGGTGTGGACGCCATCTTCTACCCCTGCATGACCTATAATTTTGACGAGGGAAAGGCAAAGAACTGCTTTAACTGTGCAGTCATTGCGGGCTATCCCGAGGTCATTGAGGCAAACACGCTTAATTTCGGTAAGGTCAAATATATCAACGATTACGTAGGTCCCCATGCGCGCCGCGAATTTCCCGCAAGATTTGCCAAGGTGTTGCAAAAGCACTTTGACGGTATTGGTACGGCAGAGGTCAAAAAGGCTGTCGGAAAGGCATATGACGCATATGACGCTTACATGGCTGACGTGCGTGCACAGGGACAGAGCATTGTGAAAAAGGCGAGGGAAGAGGGCAAGCGTATCATCGTGCTTGCAGGCAGACCTTACCACGCCGATCCGGAGATCAACCATGGTATTCATAAGCTGATCTGTGCTTTGGGCTTCGCGGTGGTTTCCGAGGATGCCGTGGCTGCCATGGCACCCGACTTCAAGGTCAACCTGCTCAGTCAGTGGACGTATCACCAGAGGCTGTTCTCGGCAGCAAAGTATGTGATCACGCAGCCCGATATGTATATTGTGCACCTTGTGTCGTTCGGCTGTGGGCTGGACGCGTTGACCACCGATGAGGTGCGCGCGATTCTGGAGCACGACGGACATCTTTATACGCAAATCAAGATCGATGAGGTCACCAACCTCGGTGCGATCAAGATCAGGTTGCGCAGTCTGATCGCTGCTATTGATCAGCAGAAGGGAGGAAAGGCGTGATGAAGGAGCAAGGACATTATCGCAAGCGCGTGAAATTTACGCGCAAGATGAAAAAGGAATATACCATTCTGACTCCCAGCATGGCACCCATCCATTTCAAGATTCTGCGTCCCATTCTGCAACGCGAGGGATATAAGATCGACATTATGGAAAATGACGGACCCGAGGTGCTGCAGTTAGCGCAAAAGTATCTGCATAATGATATGTGCTATCCCTCCATGCTGACCACGGGGCAGATGCTTGCCACCATGAAGAGCGGCAAATATGACCCCAACAAGGTAGCCATGATCATCACGCAATCGGGCGGCGGTTGCCGTGACAGCAATTATATCAACCTGATGCGCAAGGCGTTTGAAAAGGCGGGATATCCCCACGTACCGTTTATCTCGGCAAACGTGTGGCTCATGGAGCTAAACCCGGGCGGGTTGCTCAGCCCGTTTGGACTACTCATGGCGGTTGCGGGTCTGATCTACGGTGACATGGTCATGATCCTTTCCAATCAGGTGCGCCCCTACGAGGTCAATAAGGGCGATACCGACGCGATGGTCGATAAGTGGGCAACTAAGTTAGGTCAAGGCTTTGCCAAGGGGCGCGGCTATACTCCGTGGGCGATCAAAAAGAATCTCAAGGCGATCGCAGACGATTTTGCGTCGATCGAGATCAAAAAGACTCCTAAGGTCAAGGTTGCGGTCATCGGCGAGCTGTATCTCAAGTATTCCGCGCCCGGCAATAACCACCTTGAAGAATTCCTTGCCGAGCAGGATTGCGAGGTCTACGTGCCCAGCATTTTAGGTTTTGGTATCTACAAGACCAACGGAGCACTTGAGGATCTTCGCCTGTACGGCGGCAAGCCGCTCAAGCGTTTGATTTTGGAAGTTGCCATGAAGTATATGTTCTGGATGGAGGATATTCTGATCTCAGCCATCGAGCAAAATCCGAATTTCGTGCCCCCCGAGCGCGTCAACGATCTCAAAAAGAGAGCCGAGGGCGTTATCAACGTGGGCAACAGCATGGGTGAGGGCTGGTATCTTGCAGCGGAAATGTTGGAGTTTGCGGATCACGGATATGAAAATATCGTGATCGTGCAGCCGTTTGGCTGCCTGCCTTGCCACGTGGCGGCAAAGGGCATGATCAATAAGGTCAGACGCCTTGATCCGCGCCTGAACGTGGTGGACATCGAGTACGACCCCGGTGCTACCCGCGTCAACCAGGAGAACAGAATCAAGCTGATGCTCGTGGTAGCAAAAGAAAAATTGCAATAATGGCTTATTATAGTCGAAAAACCGCTCGAAAGAGCGGTTTTTCTGTGTTATGTTGCGTTTGGGGAATCTTTGTGCGTCATCCTGGGCGGAGGATTATTCTGTTGCAATAATCATGATTCCGTATACAAGAAATATCTCGTTGACGGTTTGTTGATCCTCTTCGGAAAGGACCAGATAATGCTCTCCGTTGCAGAAAACTCCTTCATTTGCATCGTAGCTATATGCTTCACCGGCAATCGTAAGTGTGTACTCGGATTCCAAATCAAGCGCACCCTTTTTCCAAGCGCCGCGATTGAGTATGGTCAAGAGTGTGGAACACTCCTGATCTGTAAGCAGGGAAGACGGACGATCACTTTCCGCGGGTGGCGCGAATTCGATTGGACCGCTCCCGAAGAACGGAAAGCTGTTGCATATCTCGTCCATGGTGCGGCATTGTTCTTGATCGGGCTTCATATATTGTCCGTCCTTGATGAAAAAGCCTTCCGACCAATATATTTGAACGTCGTTCACTTGCAGCAGCGTTTCCTCCGGCCAATACATCTCAACAGGCTTTCCCGGTACCCAGTCTCCTTGATTCAGGACGCTGAGCAGCCATGCGGTCTGCTCCTCGGAAAGCTCCCAATTCACAGCATAATTGCCGTAGCGGACAAAAGAGACCGGACCGCTGAAGGCTTTTATGTAATGTGACTCACAGATCTTGATACTGCTGACGGACTGTCCGTCCTTATTGAAGTGAAGCGCCAAGCTTCGACCTCCGTTTTCGTAGACGATGTAGGCGCATGTTTCATCAAATCTCAGGGAAAGCGGCAGAATACTTGAAAGGGCGCTGTTTGTGAAAAACACGGTCATTTTTTCATCCAGCAGCCTTTGTGCTTCTTGCTCATCAATGCCGATTTTGCATAGTGCTTGAAGCACTGTATCCTCCATGGTAATCCCGTAGGGCAATGTCATATTGTCAGGCAGAGTGTATACGGTCAAACAGCTTCTGCAGCTTTTGTCAGGGGTACACAGATAAGTGTATGAGAACAATTCTGAGGTGTATTCTTCACCATCATAGCCTTCTGCCAACTCTACAGGAACAGGGGTCATGATATCGAACAATCCAACACCGTTATAGGTAAGCGCTGCGACCGAAGCCTTGAATCCGGATGGAGTGCTTGTGAAAAAGCCGTGGGTGCTCAGGAATTGATGGAATTCCGCATAGTCAACAAATCCGGGCCAATGCCCCCCCTCCAGGTAGTCGACGAATACAGCTTTTCTGAAAGTTACTTGTTGGTTTTTGAAGCTTACGATCAGATCGTATGCTCCGATTGCAGCATTCTTGGGGATCAAGAAAGTGTAGGTTATCTCGCGGCTCTCGCCGGGGGCAAGACGATATTCGGCAATTTCGGTAGTACTCTCGTTTGGCAGGGGAAGGATCAGCCTCTCCGTGTAAAGGATGGAGTTTTCGCGCAGCTTAGCCGTGGGCGCAAAGTCGCTCCACGCGCCCGTGAATACAATATCGTGGTCGGATATGTTTATCATGCCCACTGTGATGTCCAATTGAGCGCCCGGGTACGCCGATGGGTCCGGTGCTTGCAGGTCGTAATAGAATTGCAAGGGACCGGGGACGGTATCGTTGAAGATAAAGGACACGTTCTGCTTCATCACGCCAAACTCGTGTGCCAGCGTTTTTTGCAGGGAATCCAACAGCGCCTCGGAGTCGGGATGCTCGCGCAGGGCGGTGGAAAGCTGTACCGTGATATATCTGCCCGACCAATTTGCTTCGTCACCGTAGATGACGTCAAGCATTTGAATCTCGTCGCCAAGGCCACACAGATGCTTCCAGGTCATGAACACATTTTGCTCGGTGGGCGGTAGCAGCACGCTTTGTTTTTTGATCCTGCCGTTTTCGGTGGTGTAATAAATCTGCGCCACCTTGTTTGCGTTTTCGTGCTTGGGAATTTCGTAATCCAGATCGTAGGTCTTGGGGAAGAATGCAATGGCTGCCACCGAAAGCAGCATTGCCATTACAAACAGGACTGCTGCGGCAACCAATAAAGCGCGCCTGCAATTTGGCTTTTTGTGTATGGGTATGCTTTGCTCGGCGCGCGCAACCAGTGCAGGATCAATGTTTCCAAGCAGTTGTGTGAATTCATGTTCCGTCATACCGTATAGCCCTCCTGTTCTAAAAGTTCACGCAGCTTTGCACGTGTGCGGGAAAGGATCTTTTTGACGTTGACGACTGTCAGCCCGTAACGCTTGGCGATCTCCCTGATGGAGTCAAGGTGGTAGTAGCGGCGAATGAAAATGTTACATTCGCGCTCGGGTAATGCCCATAAAAAGCGGTCGATCGCGGTCAATAATTCGCGCTCCTCTGTTTGTGTTGTAAGGTTGGTTTCCGAGGCGATTATTTCGTGTATCTCGTCGAATGCCACCGTTGTCTCACCGCCACCGCGCGATCGTCTTGTGTTGTAGCGGTACTTGTCAAGCGAGATGTGGCGTGTAATGCTGCCAAGGTATTGTTGCAAGTGATCGGGGTAGGCGGGCGGGATGGAATTCCACGCGCGCAGCCAAGTATCGTTGACGCATTCCTCGGCATCCTGCAGATTTTGCAGAATGTTGTGCGCGATGCCAAGGCAATACGTGCCGTATTTTTCGGATGTTTCCGTGATGGCACGCTCATCACGTGCATAATACAGCTCAATGATGTCACGGTCCTGCATATGCGTGTCTCCTTTCGTGAAAATTGGCTCTCTACCCTTAATGTCGATATTTTGTGGCTATCGGTGACAGTATTTTAGCATATTTTTGATAAAAAAGCAAGAAACAGTGTGCCATAGGGAGGAAATTATCCTCTACATAAAACGAGGAGACTTTGAATTGACAAACCTGTCTCAATATGGTAAAATAATCTTAATATAAAGCAAAGGACGGTGTACTTATGATCGAAAAGACCAAGCAGACTGCGGGCGCGGATGAAAAGACCCCCTCGCGTGCACAATATTTTTCGTGGATCAATAACACCAACGAGGGCTCGACCGAGGCGCAAACGCTGATCAATCTGGAATATTTCAAATGGATGCGTGATACCTATGGTATGCAGCTGGATATTTACGCGTGGGATGCGGGGAATCTGGACGGAGCAAACGGCACATATGAAAAGCTTGACGGAGAAAAGCTTTCGCGCCAGTATCCGAACGGGTATTCACCCGTGGTCAAGGCTGCTGCTGACATTGGTGCGCGTATGGGCGTTTGGATGGGACCCGATGGCTACGGCGAGGACGAGGAAAGCGCAAAGGCGCGCCATGAGTTGTTGGTGTCGCTTTGCCGCGACTATCATTTTGCGCTGTTCAAGATGGATGGCGTGTGCGGTACCTTGCGCGAGGACATTCGCAGACGATTTTGCGAGGTACAGGCGGAGTGTCGCAAGTATTCACCTGATCTGGTGCTGCTCAACCACCGTCTTGATCTTGGCGAGGGAGATAAGTACGCCACCACGTTTCTTTGGCAGGGGGCTGAGACCTACGTTGACATTTTCTCTTATAATCAGTGCACCGCGCCGCACAACCGCGCCTTCATCTTCTCGCGCGGCGAGACCGACGGCTTGCGCCGTCTGACCGAGGATCACGGCGTTTGCCTGTCCTCCTGCCTTGATCGCTTTGAGGACGATCTGATCTATCAGGCTTTCAACCGTAATCTGATATTGGCTCCCGAGATCTACGGTAACCCGTGGTTGCTGACCGATAAGGAGCAGCCAAGACTTGCACTCATCTACAATCTGCACCGCCGGCTTAACGATATTTTAGTGGATGGAATGCTGCTGCCCGAGGATAAGTACGGTGCCAATGCAGTCGCACGCGGCAATGGAAAGACGCGTGTGCTGAGCTTTGGCAACCCGACCTGGGAGGAAAAGGAGTTTGAGATCACGCTGGACGGCGAGATCGGACTGGAAAAATGTGCTTCGGTGACCGTGATCTCGCACCATCCCGCAACCTACAAGGTGGGCAGATATACGTACGGCGCGACCGTGAGATTGCGTGTTGAGCCCTTCCGTGCCGTGTTGCTTGAGGTGTGTGAAAGCAGCGTTGCCCCCAAGCTGCTTTGTGACCGTCCGCACCGCGTGATCGGCAGAAACCGCTATGAGCTTGTCCGTGAGCTTCCGTGCATCCGAAAACTGGGCACCACCGCGCCGGTTGCCGTGCCTGCACACGCCGAGCAATTGGTTGAGGCAACGCTGTTTGCCATGGACAACGACTCCCTGGAAAGCCGCTGCGCGAAGCGAGCCGGGGATACCCGTATTGCACAGGTCAAAGCAGCGCGTGATGCCTTTTTTGCCCAAAAGACCTATATTCTGCGCGGCTGTGAATCTGCTTACGCGTTTGACGGCAACCCCGACACCTTTTTTGACGGCAATTCCCGCTTTTTGTGGGGCACGGGCACACGTATTGACGGCGGATGCCTGCGCGTGGATTTCGGTAAGGTCATGGATGCCGACACCGTGGAATTTGAATTCTTCAGTCCCGATACTCCCACCGATGAAGCCCCTGCACAAATTTTCCCCGAGCATATGGATTACTCCTGCGACCTGTTGACCTGGCAGGATGCGGGCAAGGGCATCTACGGCGACAAGGGCGAGATGAGCGTAGGCGTGGTGCGCAACTATACGCACGATATTTATGAGAGCTACGGCAAGAGAAGCACGCTGCGTTTCTCGGTAGGGACTTTGCGCTATCTGCGTCTGCCCGTGCCTATGGATCGCATCATTCGCATCTCTCTTTATAAAAACGGGGAAGAGCTGCAACTTGAAAATCCCCATGCCAACAATCTGATCCCCAGTACCAAGGACCGTCCCGTGGTCGGTGCGCAGAAGGTGCGCGTCAAGGTGGATCGCCGCGATTGGGTGCCCGGCTCTTATCTGTCGGTCGCGCTTGAGGGGAAGCATGGCGTGGAGGGGGCGTATGCCGCCGTGGAAATGGAAGGAACAGCTCTCGGTGCACCTGACCGTGCCCCCTCGTATCTCTCCAACGTGTGGGAATCCCGCGTGATCTTTATGGATCATCACTATACCTACTATATTCCCGTCACCGAGGAAATGCTGGACCGCGAGCTGACCGTATGGCTGCTGCAGGTTGATCCCGGGCATACGGATTACGTTTCGGACGTTTACCTTTGCCCACCCTTGCTTGATTAAGAAATAAAATTTGAGCATTTTTCTTGCGTTTTTGATAAATACGTGTTATACTGAGTGCGTATGATAAAACAGTATTAGTTTTGAAAGGAAACAGTTATGAAGTTGAATTACAAGCGCGTTTTGCTGGTTGGCTCTGCGTTCTTTCTGATCAGTGCCTTCTGGCAGGCGTATGATGCCATCGTGCCGCTGATCCTGACCAATCACTTTGGACTTCCTCAGACCGCTTCGGGTGCGGTCATGTCACTGGACAATGTCCTTGCCGTGTTCATGCTGCCTGTTTTCGGCGCGCTGTCGGATAAGGTCAACACCAAGTATGGCAAACGTACCCCATTTGTGTTCTGGGGCTGTATTGCAGCCGTGCTCTCGTTCATTGCACTGACGTTGGTAGATAACTATCAGCTTGCGCAAGTCGTTGCCACCGATATCCCTGATCTGCACGCCGTGATGAAGGCGTTGGAGGAGACCGATCCCGTGGGTGCTGCCAAAATGGCGGAGGAGATCTTGCAGAAAACGATGGAGATCACGCTGGCAAATCCCTGGCCGCTGGTCGGCTTTATCTCTACGCTGCTTGTGGTCTTGGTCGCCATGGCAACTTTCCGTTCTCCCGCCGTGGCACTCATGCCCGACGTTACGGTCAAGCCGTTGCGATCCAAGGCAAACGCGATTATTAACCTGACGGGTACTGCGGGCGGCATTATCGTGTTGGCTCTGGGTGCCGTATTTGCAACCTCTGAAAACGTGTTTATGCAGTATACCGGTTACGTGTTGGCTGTCTGCTATGTGATGATTGCGGGCTTGTATATTTTCTTCTTCTGTGTCAAGGAAAAGAAATGGGCTGCCGAGATGCAGGAGGAAACCAAACGCTTGGGACTCGAGCAAGCTCCGAAAAAGATCAGAAATGCAGACCGCAAGCTTTCCAAGGCAGAGCTGACCTCGCTTATGCTCATTCTTGCCTCGGTTGCGCTGTGGTATATCGGCTATAACTCGATCACCAGTAAGTATTCGGTGTATGCCACCAATATTTTGCACTTTGACTTTAACCTGACCATGATTGTGGCACAGGCTGCCGCTGTTGTGGCATATATCCCCGTGGGCATTATCTCGTCCAAGATCGGGCGCAGAAAGGCAATTCTTGGCGGCATCGTTATGTTGGCGGTCGCGTTCCTGATCGGTCATTTCATTGAGCCTACCACTCCCGCGTGGATCATGTTCCCCATCTTCTCGCTTGCGGGAATCGGTTGGGCGACCATTAACGTCAACTCGTTCCCCATGGTAGTCGAGCTGGCAAGCGGCGGCAATGTGGGCAAGTACACGGGCTATTATTACACCGCGTCCATGTCCGCACAGATCGTCGCGCCCATCCTGTCGGGTGCCTTGTACGATCTGATCGGTATGCGCAACGTGTTCTTCCTGTTCGGCTGCGTATTCGTGGTGTTCTCGTTTGTCACCATGTTCTTTGTCAAGCACGGCGATGCGCAGATCCTGGAGGAGAAGAAGAGCGTGCTGGAGCACTTGGATGTTGACGATTGATGAATCATCGTAGGGGCGATCAGTGATCGCCCGCATATAGAAGAAAAACCGCTCGGAGGAGCGGTTTTTCTTCTATATGCGGGCGTCAATAACATAACACCCCCGCTGCGATGCGCAGCGGGGGAGGGGTCTATTCTTCTACAATAATTTCATAACTTTCCAATATCGTGTTGACTGTGCCCCTGTCTTGCTCGGAAAGGCACAGGAATATCTCGCTGTTACAGAAAACACCTTCGCTTGCGCTGTAGCCAAACTGCTGTCCGTTTATGCTTATCTGATATTCGCAAATTAATTCAAGTGACCCGTTTTGCCAATTGCGGTTGTTCAGAATATCCAAAACCTTGTCGAGATGCTCATCTGCCAACCTGCAAAGGATACCGGTAGGATTGCCGGAATAATCAAACTCGATCGGACCATTGAATAATACATCTGTAGGGTGTGCTTCCTGTTCTGCGGAGATTCTGAAATACAGGAAGGTCATATCATCCTCGGAATAGATGATCTCAAACGAATATTCGGGAGGGAAGTCGTCTGACGACGAAGCAGATGTGAAACTGTAAAGTATCGCATATTGTCCCGCAGTGGTTCGTGTAATGCAGAGCGTAGAACTGCCCTTTTCACCAAGTGGGATGCCCGCAGACGAGTTGCTATCCTCGGGCAGGGCTTGTGCCTGTGCCATGATAACTTGGGCATCTTCTGCATCGAACCCCATTTTCAGCAGTGAGACAAAAAGGGTGTCTTTGGGAGCAATGCTGCACGGTAACGTCATGCCGTCAGGCAATGCATATGCGGTGAATTTGTATTCACGCGTTAAAGTATCCCCCTCGGGGGCGTATTCTGACCAGCGATACTGGAACAGCTCGGAGTCGTATATCTGCCCATGATAGCCGGGCAGCCAGTCTACAGGCACCATATTTAGGATATCAAACAGGTCGACACCGTTGTAGGAAAGCTTTTCTATTGCGCCCTCGAAGCTGTCGGAATGAAAGCCGTAGGCAGACATAAAATGAGAAAAATAGACAGAGGGTGAGGGGATATATCCAAGATTATAATCCTTCACCAAGGTAATGACCTGATTGAATGTACAACTGCTTTCGCCAAAAAATACGGTCAGGCTGTATGAGCTGAGGTATGCATCTCCCGGAATGGGAAATGTATAAGTAATGGTACGGGTTCCCCCGGGAGCGAGAACGTATTTTGCGTATTCATCGGTCATGGGGCGGTCCAGATATTTCAATGAATACACCTCAGTACCTGCCACAGTCATCCTTTTAGCCATCAGTTTCACATCGGGATAAAATGCCATCTGTGAGCCGTAATAAACCACATCGGTGTCTGAGATATTGGTCATGCTTACAGTTATCTCAACGGTTTGTCCGGGCATAAATATTCGCGCATTTGCGGAATAAGTGAATTGCAGTTGTCCCGAGATTGCAGAATCGGAAGGACCGATCGGATGCTCCTGCTCGCCGCCCATCAGGAGTATGACTTGTTCGGGGGCAACCCCCTTGTATTTGGCAAGTGTTTGAGTCAGAGACTCGACCAGCGCGTTGTAGTTGTCATAGGACGTGATCTGCGGTGAGAGTGTAACGATTACGGACTTTGACACGGGAAAAAGCTCTTGCTGCAAGAATTCCCACAGCGTGCCCGGCACGACCGTGGCTTGCATTTCGTTGGTTTTTTCGGTGTAGTCAAGCATCTTGACTTCATCACCTACTGCGTTGAGGTGCTTCCAGGTCAAAAATACGTTGTCCGTGCTGGCGGGAATGCGAACGCGCTCGCGCTTTTGCGTGCCGTTATCGTTTACGTAATACACCCAAACGTTTTGATTGTTGCCAAAAGGCTTTTCCTCGATCAGTGCGGATTCTCCGTAATCCAGATCGTAGGTCTTGGGGATAAAGGGAATGATGACTGCACTCATGCATACCAGCAGGCCAAGCAGTGCAATCAGTGCTGCGGCGGGAATGATCAAAAGACGCGTGCGCTTTTGCCGTGCATTTTTTCGTGTCATATCCCGCTCAATTTGTAACAGACGCTCCACCGCATCAACGTCGATGTGGCTGATGCCGTCTGTGAATAGATCTTTTTTCATACTTGGTAGCCCTCGCTTTCCAAAAGCTGCCGCAGTTCTTGTTTGATCGCGGCAATTTCTTTGTTGACCGTGGATCTGCTGCACCCCAGACGCTGCGCAATATCGTCAATGGGGCGGCAGAGGTAGTATCTGCTCATAAAGATGAAGGCGCGGCGGTCGGAGAGTGTGCTTGTGAAATGGGTCAGGATCTCACCAAGCGCACGCGCCTCTTGCTCGCTGTGAAAGCTGTCGCCGTCCGAGAGCATATCGTCAAGCTCGGAAAGCGAAGAGATCATTTCGCCGGGAATGCGCTTTTGCCGCTTGTTTGCACGGTAGCGGTTAATGGCTGTCTTGCGCATGACCGAGAGCACGAACGCCTTAAGGTTGTCGGGCCTTGCGGGCGGAATCGAATTCCACACACGCACATAGGTATCATTTAAGGCTTCTTCGGCATCCAGTACGTCTTGCAAGAGGTTTCTTGCAAGAGATAGCAGCTGTGTACGAAAGGCGCGGTCGGTTTCCATGATGGCGCGCTCGTCGCGCTGCCAATAAAGCTCGATGATCTCGCGCTCGTTTATCGCGTTTGTCCGTTGTTTCATAACACACCACACCTCCTTGTCGTCAGAATTGTAAAGAGCCCTTCACTATATATAGTCAACAAATGTTTGGAAAAGTGTAACAAATCGAGAGAATTTTTGCAAATGCGGGAGGCAAAACGCCTTCCCTACGAGCATTTGTATTCATTCGCCTGTAGAGCAGGGGCTTTCCTCCCGTGAAATTAAAATACTGTCACGTCTTTTGCAATCGTATAGAACTTCCCGTCAAAAATCTCGTGCTTAAGTGCCAATTTGATGGGTAGCTGCCCTTCAAACATACCGATGGCGACCTCGTATTTGCCGGGTGGCACATCCCTGCAATCGGGGCGCAGAATAATCGTCCGCTTTTGTCCCGAGAGCCAGGTGCGATTGTCAGTGTCGGTGTCGAGCACGTACTTGGTACCATCCTCGGCGCGCAGTCTGATTTTCAGGTCATATTTGCGATAAGCGCGCGCCCAGCCGCGGTTTTCCACGTCCAGCGTGATGATGTTATGCGTCGATCGATGCAGGGCAGGCAGAGTCGCACCCGTGACGAAATACCAGTATCCGAGGCGGTTTGCGCAGTATTCTGTCAGATAATATTCGTTTTTGAGCCAATCGCGGGGATAGCCGTGGAAGCCTGCAAAGGTAGCGTGCGTACGCGCAAATGCCTCCATAGCGGTCAGACCGTCGCGGAAATGATCGTTGTGGCTGTGTACGTAGCCGTAATGCTCCATTTCAATGCAGGCGGGTGCATCGGGTGCAAGGCGGTCAAACGCCCAAGGTGCGCGCAGGGTGTCGTAGTCATTGACCTGCGTGTAGTAGTTGCAGCACACCGAGTCGTCCTGAATACCAAAGCAACGCTCGGAAGCGTAATCCAAAACTTCCTGCACCTCGTCCTGTCCATGTGCAATGCGGCAGCAGATGTGGTCATCGTTGCAAAGCACAGGTGTGTCGGGAAAGTATTTGGCGTGCATATCAAAATGCTTTTTAACCACCTCGGGAGGAATGATGACACCGGTAGCATCGGCAGCCGTGTGCCCTTCGCCCCACGTGCCCATGGTGCCCACGTCAATGCACTCAATGCGTGGGTCACCGTTGAATTTTTCACCCATGACCGCCATGAATTTGTCAAGGCAAGATAGAAAGATCGAATCACCGTAGTCGGGCTGAATTGCTCCCGATGGCATACGGTATCCGCGCGCGCCCTTTTCGTATACGTAGGCGGGCGTGGAATAGTTCATATCGGCATCTCCCTCGTAGGAGCATATGCGCAAGGAGAAGGTGTATCCGCGCGGTCCCCACAGATCCATGATCCGGTCAAGGTAGGAGAAGTCGTAAACGCCTTCTTCTTTTTCAATGTCACCCCAGTCAAAGCGCAGATAGAGATGGTTCAGTCCGGGGAAATCGGAAAGATCATCATTGTGGTCATGATGTCGGCGGTAGTTTTCTCTGCCGTAACCGTTGTCGATATAGTGCCAGAACCAGCCCTTATGGGGGTTCTTCAAGACGATCTTGTCATCCACCATGCCGCGCAGGTCGATGAAATCGGGGCGTGCTAAGGGGTTGTCCAGCATGCCGCACATGGTCTGGCTGCCATTGGGTGCAGGAGCAGGGCAAAGGTTGGGATAAAGCTTGTCCTTCATATGTTGCCCTCCTTTCAAACGTCGCGCACGTGTGTGCGTGCAATGGTGTAGTAGCCGTCTTTGAGGTAATCCTGCTTGATGGCAAGCAGAATGGGGGTATCTTTTTCAAAAAGCCCTATGCAAATGTCGTAGTCGCCCTCGGGTACGCCGCGCGCATCCACGCGCAGGGAAAGCGTGATGGGGGCGGAGGGATGCCAGGTGCGGTTGTCGGCAGTCAGGGGAATTTCGTAGCAGCCGTTCTCGCCGCGCAGACAGAGGCGCAGGTCGTATTTGAAATACGCGCGTGCCCAGCCGCGGTTTTCCACGTCAAGCTCAATGCGGTTGTAGGCGGTGTTTGTCAACTCGGGAATGACCGCACCCGTGATAAAGTACCAGTATCCAAGTCGGTTGGCGCAGTATTCGGTCAGATAGTATTCGTTTGAAAGCCATTTGCGCGGATAGCCGTGGAAGCCCGCAAAGGTGGCGTGTGCGCGCTTGAAGGCTTCTATGGCGGTCAAGCCGTCACGAAAATAGGATTCATACTGCGGCTTGATGTAGGTGTAGTGCGCCATCTCGATCGCGTTGGGTGCGCTGTCACAGAGACGGTCGAATGCCCAAGGTGCACGCATGGTATCGTAGTGGTTCATCTGGTAATAGTAGTCGCAGCAGATCGAGTCGTCCTGTATCCCCAAGCCGCGTGCACGGGCGTAGTCAAGCATTTCTTGCACCTCGGCTTGTCCGTTGCAGAAGCGGGACGCGATATGGTCGTCGTTGCATAGCACAAAGGTGTCCGGGAAGTAGCGTGCGTGCAGATCAAAGTGCGCCTTGACTACATCCAAAGGATAGATACGTCCGTCGCCCTCAACCGTATGCCCCTCACCCCAAGTGCCCAAGGTACCGATATCGATGTACTCGATACGGGGATCGCCGTTGTATTTTGCACCGAATACTTGCATGAATTTTTCCAAATATTCCAAAAAAACAGGGTCGCCAAAGTCGGGTTGGATCTTGCCGTTTTCCAAAAGAAAGCAGCGTGCGCCTTTTTCATAAACGTATGCAGGCGTGGCGTGGTTGATCTCAGCGGCACCCTCATAGGTGCAAACACGCAAAGAGAAGCGGTATCCGCGCGCCCCCCACTTTTGCATGATCTCATCCAAGTAAGAGAAATCATATACGCCTTCTTCTTTTTCCACATCGCCCCAGTCAAAACGCAGATAGAGGTGATTGAGTCCGGGGAAGTCGGCAAGGTCATCGTTTTCGTCGTGTTTTTCGCGGTATGCTCCGCGCGAATATCCGTTGTCAATATAGTGCCAGAACCAGCCCTTGTGCGGATTGCGCAAGGGGGTCTTGTCGTCCACCAAAAGACGCAGATCAATATAGTGCTTGCGAGTGAATTTCTTGTCTGTCATAAAGCACAGAGTTTGTACCTCTTTGCCGCCGGGGACGTCGATGATGTTCGGAAAATCGGACACGGCAACAGCCTCCTTTTTTTGCTATTTCTTTGGTTTCATGATACCATATCAAAGAGGGATTTGTCAATATGATTTGCTTTGTTATACAAGTGTTTCTCCTCCCGAGTGTCATCCTGAGCGGAGAAATTGCAACGCAATGCGTTGAAATGACAAGGTCAAACCCGAAGGGCGCGAGCGTGAACAGCGCGAAGCGGGATCTCAAAAGGGTTTGCTCAACGTAATGCAAAAGTAAACGGGATGTCAAAAAGCGTTCGGGGCGCCTCAAATCGGCATGATGCATTGTAAACACGTTTTTCAAGGACACAGATTGACTTCTCCCGTTTTATATGCTAAAATAAAGAAAAACCAATGCGGAGGTCGCGTTATGAGCCAAGCAAAATGGATTTGGTATCCGGGAGATTTTGAGCTTTACCACAGCATCAAGCTGCATAGCCGCCGTGAGGAATTCGGCTGTGAATACCCCACCTTCTGGGCGTTATCCACGCCTTACCCCAACGTGCGCTTTTTCAAGAGCTACCATGCGGACGGAGAGGACACGGTGCGCTTTATCACACGCGCCAAGGCGTACGTCATGGTGGATAACGCGCGTCTGCCTGTCAATGTCGATCTGCATATCGGTGCGGGCGACCACAATATCATGGTGGTGTTGCTCTCGCTCAAAGGTCTGCCGAGCCTTTATGTGGACAGCAAGTATCTCAAAACCGACGAGAGTTGGATCGCCGATCACATGATCGTGACCGGGCGCGTGCCGGTTGGCTGCACGCCTGCATACACCAACCCTGCGGATGATCCCGAGGTGTTCCGCTTCGACTATCAGCCTCTTGCACCTGTTAAGGTGGAAAAAAACGAGCAGGGAATGCTATACGATTTCGGGCGCGAAACCTATGCGCTCTTACATATCGATGGCGCGAACGAAGCGGATATGATTCGTGTGACTTATGGAGAATCGCGCGAGGAGGCATTGGATCATTCCGAGGCACTCATTCGAGAAACGTTGTGTGGGCAAAGTGATTACACACGTCCGGGACGTGCGTTTCGCTACGTTTGCGTGCAGGGGGGCAAGGACTTGCGCGTATGGGCGGATTACGAATACTTGCAGCTTGAGGATGTGGCGACCTTTGCCTGCAACCGAAAAAACGTCAACAAGATTTGGGAGATCTGCGCATACACGCTGCATCTCAATTCGCGCGAATTTTTCCTTGACGGTATTAAGCGTGACCGTTGGTGCTGGTCGGGTGATGCATACCAGTCGTATATGGCAAACCGCTACTTGTACTTTGATCCCGAGATCACCAAGCGCACCATTGTTGCGCTTTTGGGCAAGCCGCCCTATGAGCAGCATATCAACAGCATCAACGATTATTCCATGTATCTGATCATCGGTGCTTACGAATACTACTACACTACGGGCGATGCGCAGTTTATTTCTCTGTATTTCGACCGCCTGCACTCGCTGTACGAATTTATCACGGGCAGACTTGATAATCAGGGTTACGTTTGCTGCCGCGACGGTGACTGGATCTTTATCGACTGGTCGGACATGGACAAGGGAGGACCGCTTTGCGCTGAACAGATCTTGCTCTGGCAATGCCACAAGTGCATGGCAGAGCTGTGCGCACTGGTGGGCAAGGACGGTACACCGTATCAAAAGACAGCAGATGTGCTGCAAAAGCGCATCATGAAAGATTATTGGAGAGAGGAGCGCGGTGCGTTTATCGATTGCCATACTACAGGCAGAGAAAACGTGACGCGTCACGCCAACGTCTTTGCCATTATGTATGGTTTTGTGTCGCACAGGCGCGCCGCGAAGATCGTGCGCTGCGTGCTTGAAAACGATGTGGTCACGCAGATCACCACGCCGTATTTCGAGTTCTTTGAGCTGAATGCACTGTGTATGATGGGTAAACTTAAGACTGCACAGAAAAAGATCGAGTCGTATTGGGGCGGCATGGTTGCCCTGGGCGCGACCTCGATCTGGGAGCAGTATTTACCCGAGCAAAAGGGTATCGAGCATTTTCGTATGTATGGTATGAAGTATGGCTGCTCACTCTGCCACGCTTGGGGTGGCGGACCGATCTATCTCTTGGGCAGGTATTGCCTTGGCGTGTACCCCACCTCGGTTGGATATGAGACCTTTGCCGTGCAGCCCGACCGCGGACTTTATCGCAAAATCGACGGTACCGTGCCATTGCCCGAGGGGCATAGCGTGCGCGTTTGTATGGACGCACACACCTGCTGCGTGAGTGCTACCCGCGCGGGCGGCACGCTGATACTTGGCGGTAAAAAATATGAAATCCCCGAGGGCAGGGAATTGAAAGTTGAGTTTTGATGATAATATTTAGGGCTGTTTCATGTTGGAACAGCCTTTTTTGTATCACGAAAACCCCGCCATAGTGGCGGGGTTCCATATAGGGTATGAAAAAATTTCGAATAAACCCGTTTATGGGCAGCAAGTAATCATTGCATGGCTGGCAGGTCAATTCATGGCGCACTTGTGCGTGGCAGGTAGTATTAGGGCTATACCCGAAAATGAAATTTCGGGGGGGTGGTGCATTTAAATTATGAAAGACATGAAAGAGCGTCCGCGCGGTGGATGAGGTTCATCGTACGGATGCTCCGCTACCAAAATGAGTAATATACAATTTCACATTCGGCTCACAGCACGTTTTACTCGCATTTTTTATTTTTCACCGCGTATCATTGCACATAAATCTCCGCATACTAATCAAAAAAGGAGATTTGCCATGATTGAACAAGATACGATAAAGCTGTTGCGCGAGTGTGATGCGGGGGTCAAAATGGGAGTGTCAAGCATCAAGGAGGTGCTGGACAACGTTAAGTCCGAAAAGTTGCGCGGCATTTTGCTTGACAGCCTGCACGAGCATGAGGAGCTGGACCGCGATATTCAAAAAGGGCTTAAAGAGTTTGGCGATGAGGGCAAGGACCCTAACCCTATGGCGACGAGTATGTCGTGGATCAAGACCAACGTCAAGCTTATGATGCATGAGTCGGACAAAACGATTGCCGATCTGATGACGGACGGCTGCGATATGGGCGTCAAGTCGTTGTCCAAATACCTCAACCAGTACAAGGCAGCCGACGAGAGAAGCAAGGATATTGCCAAAAAGCTGATCAAGATCGAGCAGAAGTTGGGTGACGATATCAGAGGGTATTTGTAAGAGAAAAGCGTCAGCCCATGGGGCTGCGAAAATAACGGGATAAGAGCGAGAGCACTCGCATCAGGATGAAACGGGCGAGGACTTGCATCATAAAAACAAAAGCAGAAGCCCTGAACAAAGACTTCTGCTTTCTTTTTTTGCTGATTTGTCGCCCCATCGGGCTGTCCCTTGATATTATGGGGCTTCTTGTGCAGAGATATTCCGCATTGCCCGCCTGAACACGAACAGGAACAGCACAGCGGTAAAGGTGACCGCCAGCACGTCGGCAATGGGCTCTGCAAGGTACACGCCCGTTGTGGGGTTGGATACCAGATGCGGTACAATATAGATCAAGGGGAGCAACAGAACAAATTTGCGCATGACTGCAACCGTGACCGAACAAAGTGCCTGACCGAGTGAAACAAATGTCATCTGGCAGGCGATCTGGATGCCGAACAGCAACATACCTGCGTAATAGATACGCAGCATGGGGGCTGCAAAGTCGGCAAGCGCGGGCTTGCTTGTAAACATACCTACAAACACCTGCGGAAACAGCATGACCAGCGTCCACAGCGTGACAGAGTAGATGACACAGGTGACTAGCAGCAGTTTATACGTGCGCTTGACGCGATCGGCATTCTTTGCACCGAAATTGTAGGAGAGAATGGGCTGCGCGCCCTGTGCCACGCCCTGCATAGGCAGCATGGCAAATTGCATCACGCTTGTTAATATGGTCATAGCCCCCACGGCAATATCACCGCCATAGGAGCGCAGCGAGGTGTTAAAGCAAATGGCGATAATGCTCTCGCTGGACTGCATGACGAAGGTGGCAAGCCCCAACGCCACACAGGGAAGCACAATACGCGGCACGGGCAGCATATATTTCGGACGCAGGCGCAGATGCGTTTTTTTACTCATTAAAAAGCAAATGATCCAAACAGTAGATGCCGCTTGCGAGAGCACAGTGGCAATTGCAGCACCGCGCACCCCCAGATCAAAGCCGTAAATAAAGATGGGGTCAAGCACAATATTGCAAATTGCGCCGATTACTACCGACAGCATGGATACGCGCGTAAAGCCCTGTGCCGAGATAAAGGCGTTGAGACCAAGCGTCAGCTGCACGAACAGCGTGCCAATGGCATAAATGTTCATGTACTCGGCGGCATACCCGATGGTATTTTCACTCGCACCAAAGGCAAGCAACAAGGGCTCGTTCCAGATCAACAGCACTGCGGTCAGCACCGCAGAGATGATCAGTTGCAGTCCAAAGCAGCTGCCTAAGATTTTTTCTGCCTTCTCATAGTCACGCTGACCCATACAGATCGAGGCGCGAGGGGCACCGCCCGAGCCCACAAGGGCGGCAAAGGCGGAGATGATCATAATGAGTGGCAGGCAAACGCCAACGCCTGTCAGCGCAAGGTCGCCGTAATTCTCAATGTGCCCGATGTAGATGCGGTCAACCACGTTGTAAAGCATATTGACCATCTGTGCTACCACGGTGGGTAACGCCAGTTTGAAAAGCAATCGCCCTACCGGAGCGGTACCAAGAAATTCCTTGTCGTTTTGCATAAGTCTGTCCTTTTTATTTGATAGTTTATTATACCATGAAAATATGAACACTTGCAACCGAAATTATAACGAAATCAAGAAAAGAGCCGAGAAATCGACTCTTTTCCGCTATCATTTTGTATTTTGCATTTATTCGGTTGGGGTGGGAGCAAACTTGATCTCGCTGATCACGGGTAGGTGGTCGGAGAGATACAGACCTCCGCGGTCATACAGGCGGATCTTGTAGGACAGTGCGGTCAGGGAAGCCTTTGTATAAAGCACGTAGTCGATCGGTTCCTTAGCGGGATTGTATTTGGTGCCGTTTTCATCGTAAGACTGCGTCATAGTTGCGCACTGACCCTCGGGCATATTGTCGGGAGCGTCGTAGCGTGCGTTTGAAAAGGGGGAATATGCCTGGGTACCGTCCTCAAGCTCAAACGCTTTCGCGCCGGTCAGTGTTTTGTAAACGGCATATTGCTTGTTCTCGCTATTGACGGCTGCCTGATTGAGGTCGCCTGTCAATACCATGGGAATGTCGCCAAAGCGTTGGATAAACTGCAGAATGACAATGATCTGTTTGGTGCGCAAAGATCTGCCTTCGCTGCTGCCCAGGTGGTCAAGGTGAGTGTTGAGGTGCACGTATTCCTTGCCCGTCACCTTGTCTTGCAGGTGTGCCCAGGTGCAGATACGAGGGTAGAGACAGCCTTCTAAGTAGGAGCCTTGCACGTCGGGCGTGTCAGACAGCCAAAAAGTGCCGCTGTCCAAAAGCTCAAACTTGTCAGTACGGTAGTAGATGGGATTTGCCTCGCCACCCGGCGTTCTTGCCTCGCCAACGCTTGCGTAGCTTTGATTAAAGGCATAAGTGTCCATCATGCTTCGCCAGTTGGTAGTGACCTCCTGCAAACCGATCGAGTCCGGCATATACTCGTCAAGCAGATCGCGCAGCATATCCATGCGGATATCTGCACGCACCTGCGTGCCGTTCTCTGTCTGCACGTTAAATGACATGATCTTTGCTGTATAATTGTCTGCGGTCTGCGTGACTATGGGATAGACGTCGGATGAGAGAAGTGAGGCCGCCTCCTCGGCGGTCGCGTAGAAGGAGATGTCACTGATATACAGCGATTCACCGTCCGAAAGTGCCGAGTTGGTCAGATCAAAGCGGAAAGAGATCAGATTTTTGTTGTAAGAGGAAAGGTCATAATAAATGTATTGCCAGCCCTCTGCGTTGGCAATGTGCGTGTCCAGCTGCCCTGTGATACCCGCGCCGCTCGGTGTTTTGGCACTGTAACCAAACAAAGAGAATATCTTACCCGTTCTGTTCTCGCTTCGCACGCGCAGCACCATATGAGGGTATTCGCGGGTGTCGGGTGCATCGTAGCCCAATGCTTTGATCAGTTGAGAGAGCTTGACGTAAATGTAGGGATCGCTGGAACCGACGTTGCCGGGCGTTTTGGTGGTGGAAAGCCTGAGCGTTCCATCCTCGGCAAGCGTGGCTTCGCATTGAACGGGGCTTGTGAAATATTTGCTCAGGTCTATCTCATCCGACAGCTCGGTAAAGCTGAGTGCGGTCTTGAGTTCAGGTTCGGGAGCCTCTGTTTCGGCTTCAGTCTCGGTCTCGGTCTCGGTCTCGGTCTCAGTCTCAGTCTCAGTCTCGGTTCTGTCTTCTGTGGTCTGCTCATTGGTCACAGCCTCGGTGGGTTGATCAGTCGTGCTTTCAGCCGTTGGATCGGAGGTGTCATTGTCTCCTCTGCAAGCGGCAAGCAGCGGCAAGCAAAGCAAAAGAGCCGCAATGAGACAAGATAGCTTATGTTGCTGTGTGATACGTTTCATGTCGGATACCTCCGTTGCATTTATTTATTTCATTATAAACAAAAAACGCACTTTTGTCAAGAGAATCAAAACGATCTTGAGGCATTTTACAGATTCCTATTGCAAAATTTGACTGTATCGGTTATAATGACATTTGTAATATATGAATTTGGAATGATGTATTATAAGGAGATACCATATGCAGAAAAATTTGCACGCCGATCACCGCGACCGTATGAGACAACGCTATTTGCAACAAGGTGCTGACAGCTTCTCCACACATGAACTGCTGGAGATACTGCTTTATTATTCTATTCCACGTGAAAATACAAACGGTACAGCACATACGCTGTTGGAAGAGCACGGAGGGCTTTCGGGTGTTTTATTTGCAGACGTGGATGAACTTTGCATGACCGAAGGTATCGGTCCCAAGAGTGCGATGTTGTTGGAGCTTGTGGGAGCGTTGATGCGCCGCTGTGCACTGGAAAACAGACCACACACCGCCGTGTTTGATACTTTGACGAAAGCACGTACTTACCTTGAACCCTATTTTATCGGAGTGGGTGTGGAGCGCGTTTATGTTATGATGTTTGATAACGGTATGCGCCTGATCGATTTTTATCTTGCCTGTGAGGGCACGGTCAACGAGGCGCATCCAATTGCGCGCGCAATTGCGGAAAGAGCTATGAAAAAGCATGCTTCGTCGGTGCTTGTGGCGCATAACCATCCGCGCGGTTTTGCCATTGCCACTGCGCAGGACAGGGATTTTACCTCCACGCTGGAACAGGCGCTCAAGATCTGCAGCACCGTACTTTTGGAGCATTTGCTGTTTGCGGATGGGTTCTGCATTCCGCTGCTGCAAAAGAATACGGGCGCACTGCGCACTTCGCCAACCAAAGAGGACAGCGATGCCTTCTTTCATAAATACTATGCGGACATGAACACAGACGAGCGAACGCTGGCTGAGCTTATGGGTATATAAGCTGCGCAAGAGTGAGAGTATTGATAGCCAAATTGCCTGCGTCCCAAGCGGACGCAGGCAATTTTTTTGTGCGATGTTTTATTTTTCTACTTCCATCCAGCAGCCCTCGGCACCGATGCCGTCTGCGGGCGGAGTGAGCAGACCGCGCTCGATCAGTGCCTCGACCAAAGCGTCCACCACAGGCAGACCTGCCAGGCTGTTAGCGAAGAACCATTCTCCGATCAAGTAGTCGGGAAGTGCGCCCTTGATCAGTGCAGCGAGTTCCTTGGCGATCGACTCGGCAGCCTCGTCAAAGTAACCGTTTTCCAGCTTGATGGTCGTGCTGTAAAGGCGGCTGCTGTCTTTACTGTCATTGACCAAGATCTTGGTGTAGAGCGCGTTGCCCTTACGAACCAGATACCCCTGCTCGATCGCCTTTGCGGCAATTTCCTTTTCATTTTCGGTCAAGGATCTGACAGACAGGCCTTGAATGGCACGGATGGTCAGGAGCAGCAGGGGGTCGGTTGAGATGTTATGTCCGCAGGAAAAATGCTTCTGAATGCGCGTGATGTAAATGTTTCTGATAAATATGTGCGAGTAGCCGCAAATGTCTTGGGAGATAGCACCGTCCAGGCCGCAACCAAAGTACTTGCCAAGGCTTTCAAAGCCATAAACGCTAAAGGGACGGTTGGGGTCGGGATCAACGGCATCTGCAAAATACTTGGTTTTCAGAATTTCGGTGACTTGATCTTCAAGTGTATGCGCCATCCGGAAGACCTGCTGCCACAGAATCAGATTGAGATCCACTTCTTTGTTCAAATAGGGGAATGCGAGATATTCGTCCTTATGCTGCTCGATGAATTTGGCAATCACGTCTGCTACCATAGGCAGCTGCTGCTCGTAAAGCGCGATTGCCTTTTCCATGGTCTGCTTATCAAAAAGAACAAAGTTGATACCGTATCTGCCGTTGTCTAAGCGGCGCAGAAGTCCATATTGACCGTTTTTGCCGCGAGTAAGGATTTCAAGCTCTTGTTCGATATAAAGCGTGGGAACGTTCAGCTCGGAAGCGATCTCGGATGCTGTCTTGGGAGCGCGATGGCAAAGGTGCAGGACGTGCATGGAAAGCTGGCGGTCAAATGCGCCCTCTCGCGGGTCGCCCCAGCCGGGGTCTCCGGTGCCTATGACGTCATAATCGATATTGCCAAGGGCGATGGGTTTGTTTGCTTGTGTCATATTGTCTACCTCTTCTTTCAGTTTTTTTCTTGCCGAATAGAGTCTTTGACGAATGGTATCCTCGCGCACGCCCTGCTCGCGGGCGATCTGTGCGACCTGCTTACCGTCTAAGTAAAAGGCGATCATGACCTCGCGGTAAGCGCGGGTCAGATAGGCAATGCGGCGGTAGACGTCGGGCAAAAGCTCTATGAGCGCGTCGCCGGCATCCGCCTCGTCCATGGCGACAAGAGCAAGCGCGTCGTCGGGATCGCCCATATAGCCGTATTCGCTTTCATGGCTGCGTTTTTGGCAGTAATCCGCATACACGTTACGCGCCACGCGCCAGATAAAGGCGTAGGGCTCTGCGATCTCGCCGTCTGTATTCGCCGCTTTGATCAAGGCGAACACAATATCCGAGCAAAGCTCCTGCGCGGCGTAGCTGTCGCGGGTGCGCGGATAGCAGTAGCCGTACAGCTTGTCCAACAACGCCTCGTCGATCATATTCAGCAGTTCATGTTTTTTCATATCTTTCTCCAAAGCTTTGATCAATGCTTTCGTCTGTATAGTCGGAGATTTTCCAAAAGGTGAGGTGGTTAAGAGAATTTTTTGGAAAATACTTTATTGCATTGTAGAGCCCGGCGTTATGCCGCAAGACGAGAACGGTCCACAATGCGCAATTTATCCGTCTGTAGGGGGCGACGTCCCCGACGCCCCGGGCAGACACAAAGAACTTATTACATTGCGAAAAGATTAGTTAAGTCGGAGGCCAAGCGGTCTTAGGAAGACAACATATTAGGACAACTCCTTGGCTCACAGAACGACATGGCTAC
>JAZNBB010000080.1:0-16313 GCA_045586845.1 Eubacteriales bacterium | reverse complement strand
AGGGTCGCGGATATCCGCAAACCTCGGTTGCGTCCCATTCGACCCTTGTCCTTCGAAGTGCGCATATCGCAGAGCAATTTCGCACTTCGAAGAAGTGGTCACGAATCCACCAAAATATTGGTGCTGTTTCACAGTACAAACGGTATCGTATTTGGTGCACAGGATATGATGCTTCGCATCCATGATGTTACGCCTGCGACGCAAACTCTATGGGCTTCACCCAATCATACTGCGCTGCATCGCAAAACCGCGCTCGGGCTTAATGCCTCGCTGCGCATTTTTTATTATAATATAATGATGATTTTCCCATATGTTCATAGCCAATTTACAATTTTATGATATGATGTATTCTGTATAGTTATGTATAACAGAGAAAGGATCTGTACGTATGATAAAAATCGAACATCTGGTAAAAAACTACGGCTCCAACTGTGCTGTAGACGATATCAGCTTCTCAGTGGAAGCCGGTGAGATCGTGGGGCTGCTGGGGCCCAACGGTGCGGGCAAATCCACCACTATGAACATCCTGACCGGCTATCTATCGGGTACGTCCGGTAAGGTGTCGATCGACGGCATTGACATTCTCGCCGACCCGCTCGGCGCAAAGAAGTTGATCGGATACCTGCCCGAGCAGCCTCCCCTTTACCTTGACATGACGGTGGACGAATACCTGAACTTTGCCTACGAGCTCAAGGACTGCAAGCTCCCGCGCCGGGAGCATATTGCAGAGGTTTGTGAGGTGGTCAAGATCAGCGACGTGCGCAAGCGCGTCATCCGCAACCTCTCCAAGGGCTATAAACAGCGCGTAGGCATTGCACAAGCATTGATCGGCAACCCCAGGGTCATTATCTTCGACGAACCCACCATCGGTCTTGACCCCAAGCAGATCATTGAGATCCGCAATCTGATCAGAACGCTGGGCAAAGGTCATACGGTCATTCTCTCCACGCATATTCTGCAAGAGGTCCAGGCGGTTTGCGACCGTATCGTGATCATCAACAAAGGCAAGATCGTTGCCGATGAGTTGACCGAAAACATTTCCCGCGCAGTCGAAAATAACCGTCGCTTCAACATCAAGATCTGCGGTCCTTCCCGCGAGGTGCTGTCCGCCCTCAAGAGCATGAGCGGAATTGCGTACGCCGAGGTACTGGCTGAGCGTGACGGTGAGGCTTATACATACATGATCGAAAGCGATTACGGCGTTGACGTGCGAAAAAAGTTGTTCTACACCATGGCTGAACGCGGCTGGGCGATCATTGGATTGGAAGCACTGGGCATGAGCCTTGAGGACATCTTTATTACGGTTGTGGACAAGTCCGCCGATGAGCGACTGAACAAGCCGGGCAGAACGGTACGCCGCCGCTCGGGCTCCAAGGACGCACTGGAAAAACAAGTGGCAGAGACCATGCTGCAGGAAGGTGCTGAAAAGCGTGCCATCGCAGATGCGACCGAGATCGAGGACGAGGAATAAAGTCCCCGCCACAAAAAATTCGAAAGGAGAACGGCTTTTCGCCGTGTAAAACGATATGCTTGCCATCTATAAAAAGGAGATGCGCTCTTATTTCATCAATCCCATCGGATACGTGTTTGCGGGCGTATTCTTTATCATGTCGGCACTGCTGTGCTGCTACACCACCATCGTATCCTCCAGCTATGATACCTCCACCTACTTTATGACCATGATCTTTGCGTTCATCATCCTGATCCCGCTTTTGACCATGCGCCTGTTTGCAGAAGAAAGAAAGCTGCGCACCGAGCAACTGCTTATGACCGCCCCCGTTTCAATCACGGGCATGGTGATGGGCAAGTTTCTCGCCGCACTGACGCTGTTTGCCTCTTCCCTGCTGATCTCCTGCATCAACTTCATTCCGATCTACGCTTTTGCATCCATCGAGCGCGGCAACGAGTCGTATAACACCACCCACATCGGTCCCGTAACCGGACAAGTTATTGGATGTCTGATCGGTATTCTGCTGATCGGTGCTGCGTTTATTGCCATCGGAACGTTTATCTCGGCATTGACCGAAAACCAGCTTGCCGCTGCTGTTATCACCATCTCAGTGATCCTTGGCATGGTGCTGCTCAGCTTTGTCAATACGCTGATCGATACATATTGGCTGCGCTCTATCGTGGACTGGTTCTCGGTGCTCAGCCGCTTTAACTCCTTCAGCTACGGTCTGTTCGACTTCTCCGCACTGCTCTATTACCTCTCCATTACCTTCGTATTCCTGTTCTTGACTGTCAGAGTATACGAAAAGCGCCGTTGGGGCTGATATGGAGGAAGACACATAATGAGAAGAACAGCGACAAGCCGCCGCTTTCGCTATGGCTCTTTGTCCGTGGTGCTGACAATTTGCGTCATTGCCGTGGTCGTGATAGTCAACGTCATTTTCCAAACGCTTGCCATGCGTTATTCCTGGTTTGTTGACATGACTGCCTCAGGCACGTTTACACTTTCGGACGATTGCCGCAATTACGTGGCGGACAATATTATCCCATTGATCGACGCTGACAACGTGGCGCTTGACCAAAACAACAAGCAAACGATCCGCATAATTTTCTGCGATGATAAAGAAGCATGGGAGGAACAACCCATGCAACAATACGTACTGAACACCGCCAAGGAGCTGGAGTCAGAGTTCCCGGGTCATATAAAGGTCGAGTACCTCAATATCTGGAACCACCCCTCTCTTGCCAAAGAATACAAAGTGTACGCAGATACCAATGTTGTGTTCGTCTACGGTGACCGTACGCCCGTTTTGCGTCCTTTGAGTGACTTTTTCGTATTTAACAGCACGGATCTTGAAACGCCGATTGCCTATAACGGCGAAAAAAGTATGGCTACAAGCATTTTGCACGTAGCACAAAGAGAAACGCCCAAAGCTTATATCACTGTCAATCATGGCGAAACCCTGTACGACAATTCTTTTCTCAATCTGCTTGTAGATGCAGGCTACCGTTTCGACTATCTTGATCTGATGAATTTCGATATTCCCGAGGATTGCGAGCTGCTGGTGACCTACAACCCCACCAAGGACTTCGCCATCAACGACGGTATCTCGGTCAAGGACGAAATCGTTAAGCTCAATGCTTATATGGAACAGGGCGGAGCCTACCTTGTGTTCGTCAACTCAGACACTTTCGTATCGGGCAGCTTTGTCAACTTTGAGACCTTCCTTGAAGGCTGGGGCATCGACTTCATGCATACCGAGGTAGCGGGCACCGAACACTGCTATGCGGTCAAGGATACAACGCAATCACTCTCTGTTGACGGCTACACCTTACTTGGTAACTATACCACCAACCCGCGCGGTGCAAATATTGCACAGGCAGCAGGATATAGCCCCGTAGTATTTGCGGGCGCAACCTACATCTCCCCTGCCAATGGCTTTACCGCCCAAGGCGATGGTACATTCTCAGCGAAGGGCTGCACCCTCTCTCCCATTCTGACCTCGGGTGAAAACGCACAGGCTTGGGCAGGCGGTTCTGCGGTCGCCAACGCATCTGCTGACAACCCTTTTATCATGATGACGCTTTCCGAAAAAGAGGTCAAGGGCGGTACGGGATATATTCTGACCTGCACCTCTACCAAATTTGCAAAAGAGGACGCGCTTCACTCCCCCGTTTATGGCAATTCGAGCGTGCTGCTGGCATCCATAGAGACCATTGGTAACGACCGTATTCCCACAACGCTAACCTCCAAGCCCTTTGCGGATTCCACCATTGACACCATCACGGTGGCGCAAAAAACCTACATGACAGTGCTGCTGGCAACCGTTCCCGCACTGATCGTGGGTACTGCAGGTCTGATCGTACTGATAAGGAGGAAGCACGCATGATGCATAAGTTTACCAAAAAGACAGTCTTCTACGCCGTGACCGTGTTGGTCATTGCTTGCGTACTGCTCTGCAACGTGGGCTTCCACGCACTTGCCACCAAGGGACTGTGGTTTATTGACTTTGCCATTCCCCGCTACCTTTCCATGGAAGGCACGCTTTACAGAGTTTCGGATGCCTGTATTGATCTGCTTGACCAAAACCTGCCCACCACGATAGACACCATCAACGCGCAGAGAGAAGCCAAGGGAGAAGAGCCCTTGAAGGTTGAGATCATCTTCTGTACAGATCCCGACGTGTTGGATCAAACCGAATATTCCCGTTATATTCACTACACCGCGCTCGGTCTGCAAAAGGAATTTGCCGACTACATCGACGTGAAGTACATCAATATCGTCAAGAACCCCTCGGCAATTCAGAAATATAAAGCAACCAGCGCGACCAACATCTATTCCTCCAACGTCATCGTTTCGTTTGGTACAGAATATCGTGTACACACAGTCGACTCGCTGTTCACCTCCAACGATGCTTCGTCCACCGATTACTGGGCATACAACGGAGAAAAGAAGCTGACCTCCAGCATTCTGGCTGTCACGCGCGCCGAATCCCCCATAGCCTGTCTCACCGTCAACCATGGTGAAAACGTACTTACAGCGGACAAAAAGGCTTTGAACGAAACTGAATTCTTGCGACTGGTCAAAGCTGCAGGCTACGATGTACAGATGCTGGATCTGGAAAATGACCCCATCCCCGAGAATTGCCGCTTGATCATCACCATGGCACCTCAGACCGACTTCTTCGGTGATCCTGAGGACGATAATGACGAGATCGATAAGCTGGATGCATTTCTGGATAAGGCATACTCCTTTTTGTACATCTGCGACCCCAACAGCCCTTCTCTCCCCAATCTTGAGGAGTATCTGGAGTTCTGGGGCATTACGCAGGCACGTAAGACAGACAGCGCAGGATTATCCGAGAACTATGTGATCCGGGACGCTGAGGCAAATGTGGACGGCGATGGATACGCACTGATCGCCACTTATGAAACGCTTGGCAAGGGTGCATCCATTACTTCCGATCTGCGCAAGAATGGGTATCCCCCCATGGTCATCTTTCACAATGCGACCGCGATCAAACCTGCAGAAAACTATAAGCCCACCTACGTGTTGGAGGACGAGACCACAAACACAGAGGCGTATATGTATTACTCCTATCGCTCCAACGGTATTACCCGTACCATGCACAATATCTTTACCGCTTCCGCAACCGCAAACGGTACGGTGGGCGGCGAGGTATACGAGGCAGCGGGACAGTATCCCTTCAGCATCATGACCATGACTGTGGAAAACCGAACCACCCAAGAGACCAACTACTCCGTAGCACAAGAGCCCTCGTACGTTTGCTGCATCGCATCGACAGAATTTCTTTCTGACACGGTACTGGCATCCGATGCTTACGGCAACGCTGACGTTGTGCTCAGCACACTGCGCGCCATGGGTCGTGAGGTCATTCCTGTCACACTCGAATTCAAGGCATTTATGGTCTGGGATATTGCAGATAAGGTACTGGCCGAGAACAACCCCATACCCATTATGATCTCGCTTGCCGCAGTTCCCGCCCTGATCTGCTTTGGCGTTGGCATTTACAAAAACGTCAGGAGAAAATATTTATGATACAAGAACAAAATTTTACCCTCATATTCCGTCCGGGAAAGGGCGAGGTCTCCCGCCACTCCATAGATGTCAAGGTGGGAGACCCACTGCCCGCGTTGCCCATTCCACAGCGGACAGGCTATACTTTTGACGGATGGTACACCGAGGAGAACGGTAAGGGGCAAAAGTATGTACCGGGTGACGTGCCTACCACCGATCTTGTCCTGTACGCGCACTGGATCAAGCGCAAGGCTGCCAAAAAGAAATCCCTTTACCGCACACAGAAAAATGCAACCATTACGCTGGCTGTCTGCTTTGCCGTTTTGATTGCCGTGCTGATCGGCGTAAATGCTTTGGTCAGCATTCTGACGTTCACCGAACAGGTCAAGATCACGGGCGAAAACGGTGAGGTAGAGATCATCTCCACCAAATACTACGTCAAAAAAATCGACGGCAACTATGCGCTGTGCCGTCTGGAGGGCTCCTTCCCCAACTGGAAGTTCATGCCGCTGGATTTGGACGCAACCGAAAAATACTACGTGACCGATCGAGGCTCGCTGATCGAAGTTGACCCCAAAACCGGTGCGTGCAAAACCTACGCCGTAGTGGAAACCGAGGGCAGCGAGGTGGTTGGCTTTGCAGGCAGAGTCATGCTGTTCGATCAGTTGACCTACGACGCTTCCTCCGCTCGCGGACAAAATCCGCTTTACCGTATTGACAAGATCGAGGTGCATAACGCAAGCGGTTCTTACACCTTCATCCGCGAAAAGGACACCAACAATTTTTATATAGACGGCTACGATACTACCGCATACAGCCTTGAGTCCTTCGCCCTGTTGGCAAACACCTGCGGCTATACCATTTCCATGGAGAGGCTGAACGGCGAGATGCTGGAGCGCAATCCCGACGGTACCATCCGCTTTACGGAATATGGTCTGGTCGCTGACACACGCAAGGACGAGGACGGCAACGAATACAAGTACGTGCCCGCTACGTTTACCGTGACACCGGGCGAGGGCGAGTCTTACACAGTCATCGTTGGCGACGCCATTGTTTCGGGCGCAGGCTATTACGCGCAGCTCAAAGGCAGAGACACGATCTACATCCTGTCCGCATCGGGCATTGAGGATCTGGTGCTGCAGCCCATTGAGGTGATGCTGACTCCCATGATCTCTTACCCCGCCTCCATGAACACCTACTTTGACGTGGAGCATTTTGTGATCGAAACCGATTATGATTACGATCAGATCAAAAAGATTATTCACAAGGAAACCTTCAAGCAAATGGGGATCGACCTTGATATTGAGGAAAAAACATTAGAAGAGGTCGAGCAGGATATCATTGCTTTGATCGAGCAAGGCACTTTGGATAAGGATACTCACACCGAGACTCTGAAGAAGGTTTGGGCAGAGCAATACGACACGTTGCTTGCACAGTATTCCAAAAAGGTCTGCGATTTCTCTTATCTCGACCTTGAGGAACGCGAAAATACCATGTACTCCTCAATGTCCTTCAAGACCGATTCGGAATACATGAAGGGCTATTTCCCCAATTACGACAACGTCAACTCCGCACTGTACAACCTGTACTCCCTTGCACCTCTGCGCATCGTCAAGCTGGACCCCGACGAGGACATGATGGATGAATACGGCGTGCTTGAGCCCGCGCATCTGATCACCTACTTCTACGATGACACCGATGATGAGGGTAACGTATACACAATATACAACCGCATCAGCATCAGTGCCAAGTCCACCGCAGGCATCTATTACGCTTACGGCGAGATCATGACCAAAAATGAAGACGGTGAATACTATTACCTCTATGCTCCCATGCTCGTGGAACTGTACGAGAGTGCCGTTCCCTTCCTGGAATGGAATGACGTGGATTGGTACGATCCCTATTTCGTTCAGCTCAATATCGCATACCTGCAGGATGTAATCTACTCCTGGGATCAAAACAGCATCAAGTTTGGCATTGACAACTCCGCTACCTCGCAAATGGTCTTCATGCCCGGTAGAGGCGAGACACATACGGCAGAGGTTGATGGCAAGAAGCTGACCTATACGATCAAACAGGTGGGCAGTCAATATGTACTGGTGGATAGCGACGGCAATCCCCTGTCCCCCATCCGAACCTCGGATTTCATGGTTGCGGGTCAGTACGTAACCAAGGGCACGGTACAGTACCCCACGCCTCAGTACGCAAAGGACTATATGTTCATAGAAACCATATCGGACGATGCGAACGGCCGTTACACCTACTATATGTACTACCGCATGAGCAAAGAAATGGGCTATAAGCTTTGTGCAGATGTTCAGATCTTGAACACAAGCGGCGATCTCATCGACGCATACACAGTGGAAGCAAAGGTAGCTTATGAATCCAAATTCTTCTACTCCAAGAGCGGATACCTGTTTATGCTGGATCAGAACAGCTCGCTTGGCAAACAGCTGACCGATGACATGGGCACTTGGGGCGAAGGCATGGTCTATCTGACCCCGGATGATCAGTTTGTCCTGATCGACGAAAAAACAGGCACTTGGTTTACCATCAAGACCTTGACTCCTCAGATCTACTTCATCGATAAAGACAGCTCGTCGTTCATGATAGAAAACAGCATCGACAGAGACGGTATTACTTTCTACCCCACGAGCAATACACGTCTGGAGTACAATGAAGACAAAGGATATTTTGAGATCTATAATGTAGCAAAGCAAAGCTGGGTCAAGGCAACCACAGCTAACCTCATGCAGGGTGTTTGGGGCAGCGGTGCTTATTACAAGACTGCCGACGGATCTTACATTCTGGTGGATAGCAAGACGGGCGAATGGGGTTATCTCTATCTCTCCACCGTGAACTCGGGCAACATGGTTGTCAGCGCAAACGGCGAGAAGTTAGACTACGAGGTCACGCTGCATACCGCCTCCGGTAAAGCGCAGAACTCCTCTGCCGCAGACAACTTCCGAAAGATGTACCAAGGACTGCTGTACGCATCCGTTGAGGGCATGACTGACTTGAGCGAAGAAGAGATGGCGGCATTCCGTGCAACGCCTGACAGCGAATGTCAGCTCAAGCTGACCATTACGGCTGAGGATCCGGATGGCACCACGCGATACACCATTTATCGCTTCTACCGCTACTCCAACCTCAAATCCTACATGACGGTCGAGCTTGTGGACTCTCCCGACGATCCGGGCGATCCGCAAAACGGTCAGGGCACCTTCTTCGTGCTTTCCACCTTTGTGGAAAAGCTGATTGCAGATGCCCAGCGCGTCATGAACGGTCAAGAGGTCATATCGATCAGCAAAAATTAAAAAAGCAAGAGGCTGCCCGTGGGCAGCCTCTTTTGGCGCTTGGTCATATTTGTTTCCTCTTTTTTGTCTTAACACACAGTGCGCCTGCCGCCACGATCACGGCGGGAATTCCCAATCCCGCCATGCTCTTGCAGCTGCCGCCGCATCCTTCCTGCACGGGCTCGGGAGCGATAACTTGCTCACTCTCGGGAACGGTGTCGCCCTCGGACACAGGCTCAGTGCTCTGTTCCGGCGTGGGGAATGCTTGCTTGAGCGTGCGGATCAGCACGTCCATCGAGGTCGAGGTCAACAGCGCATTATCCATGCCCGCCTGCGCCTTGGTGTATGCTTCAGCTGTGACGTCGCCGCCCGCCGCTAAGTATTCGTCCATGATTGCCTGCAACGCGCTCTTATCGCAAACGGGCGTGCCGTATGCCTCGATCTCGGCAAGCTGCAGCATATAGCCGTCTGCTGCCGTATTGCGCAGCTTGGTCGCCTCAAACTTGACCATGGTCGCATTGACAGGCTCGGCAAGCTCTACCGTATAAGGTGCATCCGGTTTTGCACTGCCTGTTTGCTTATCAACCGAGACCCAATTCTCTCCGTCCTCGGAAAGCAGGATCTCAAAATTCTCGGGCCACAGATCCGAAATCGGATGCACCACGATCTTGTCAACGGCAAACACATCACCGAAGTCAATGATTGCGTACTCGGTGGCCTCCGCCTTATCGTGGATCTTGACGTTGGAGGTCCAGCCGTTATCGGTCTTGCCGTCATTGATAAACTTGCCTGCCCATCCCCAAGCCACATATTCTTGACTTGTCTGGCTGGACACCTCAAAGGGGCGGTTCAAGGCAAGATTCATGCCCTCTGTATACACGATCTCCTCACGGGGCGCATTATCGGAACCCGGTGCGCCTACCGAGCCATCGTCCATGAAGACCTCGATCTCGGCGATCGCCAGCTTTTTATAATCCGAAATATCCAGCTTAATGTAGCGCGCATCAAATGCATCAAAGGTAAACGTGGGGATCTCGTCTCTGGCATTGACGCTGTCGTCAAAGGCTACCTGCGTCCAAGTCTTACCGTCCTTTGAGATGCTGACCGTTACTTGCTTGCCAAAGTTTCTGCCCATCTGCTTGCCCGTACCCGCAGGATAGATATCCACACGGTTGAGCTTGGTGGCATACCCGATATCTACTATGATCTCGCTCTGCTCTGCGCCGTTGGCAGCCCAGCCCAGCGTACCGTCCTGTTCACACTCGCGCTCACCGTCGTTGAGATTGTCCATATACTGATCCGACGTGCCGGTTGAGCTGTTGCAGGTGATCTGCGCATCCCTTGCAAGGTTGCTGCCAATGGGTGCTTGCGTGATTGGCTTTGCAAAATCAAGTCCCTTTGGCAGTGCAAATAATTCACCGTCCCCTGCTGCCAATGTCAGCGTTAGCTTGCCGCCATCAAGAGCAACAGTGCCAAGGCCGCCATCCTGCTTGCTGACCTTTTCCAAAGAAGTGATCGATGCGTCAAAATCCACGGTAATGGTCTGCTCCTTGGAAAAATTATTGTTGACCACCATGATGTAATTTCTGCCGTTCTCTCTGTTTTTGAGCAAAGATACAGTATAGTTCTTGTTATCTGCAGGCTGCATGGGGAAATCCACAGGAATGCTCTGTTGCCCCCAGGTCTCGCCATTGAGATAGATCTCGAGCGCGTCACAGTCAATCAGTGTCTTGCCGATGGCAAGGATCTCGTGATTGATATCGCTGACTGCCTCGTAATGCGCATTGGGCACACCCGTTGCGGAAATGATGCCGTCCTCAAAAGGCTCGGAGCGATCCACGGGCGTAAACCAGGTGAAATACGAGATCTGCTTATAGCCATACGCCATATACATATAGATTTCATAGCGGATCTCACTTTCAGTCGGGCGGCGGAAGCCGCCGGGAATGCAGATGCTCTGGATATACGCACCCGTTTTAACGCCGTTGGCAAGTCCGACGTCGTGGCAGGCATCCATATTGGCAAGAAATCCCACTCTGTCCATGCTGCCGGCCGCTACACCGTAAGGGTAGCGGTCGTACATCAAATAATCCAATGGATACCCGGTCGATGCACACAACCTGCACCAGTCGTTCATCTGACTGATATAGGTATCGAGAGAAGGATACGAGCCGGACGGCAGGAAATTCAAGTGCATATACTTATCCGGCTCTGCACTTTTGAGTACACGATACGCGTCGATAAAGGTATTGGGGTTGTACGGCTCGTCAAGCATATAGTAGCCGCCCACACCGGGTACGTTCTTGTAATCCTCAACCACCGCAAGGATCTCCTCCTCGCTCATGCGTAACAGATTGCCTCCAAGGCGGTCGTCACCCACGGTCATCATCATACCGTACTTGGTGCAAAGCTCCAACATCTTTTCCTGCACGTGCTTTTCGCCTAAAGCGTCGCCCGAGCCCATAACGTAGGTGATCCCCGCGTCCGCCATTAGCTTATACTGCTCGTCGGTCACGTATTGCTTGGTGGGCGGCCAGAAGATCGAGATCATGATATTTTCGTCAAAGCGGTCCTTCTCTTCCACTATCTGCACATGGCATTGCTCAGTGACGCTGCCTGCAGTCGCCGTGATCGTGGCAGTTCCCTTTGCTTTTGCAGTCACCTTACCGTTTGCGTCCACAGTGGCAACGGTGGTATTGTCACTTTGCCAAGTCACGAGCGGATCGCTTGCATAACCGGAAAGCTTCATGACAAGCTGCGCACTTTCACCCTCAAGCAACTCGAGCGAATGCTTGTTCAACACGGCTCTCTGAGCTTCCTTGCCCCAGATCTCAATCTCGGAAAGCTGTATCAACAAGCCGTCCGATGCCTGTCCCGCACCTGCGGACTCTACCGAATAACGCTCTGTGACATGGATCTGCACAAATCTTGCCCGGGTAGCAGAGAAATCGTGTATGGCGGGCGTTTTATTGACACCGGGATTCCCCTCGCTCTGCACCACATCTGTATACGTTTGGTTATCTACCGACACACGCACGGTGTAGCTGATCGGGAAATTGTTGCCGCTATTCGTCGGAATCAAAGCCACGCGGCAGATCTCGGTCGCTGTGCCAAGATCGATCGTCAGCGTCACGGGCTTATTCTTGTCGGTCTCCACATCGTAAGGATTGGTAGACCAGCCTGTGTCGGTCTTGCCGTCCACCAGCATCGCCTTACACCAATTCTCGGCGGGCATCTCGTATGAGTTCTCACCCGAGGTCTTGGAGGAGGCGTTGGAAACCGACACCGACGCCCCAAGTGCCACGTTCACATATTCTTCCGGAATGCCCGAGGAGGTCTGACCGCTCACACCGAGCGTCGGAGCAATCGCACATCCCACCGGCAAGGCTATCGCAAAGATGGTGCATAAAGCCCTCTTCATAGTCATTTTCACTATAATATCCCTCTCTTTCCAACGGTTTATGTGTTGATTATACCATATATACAATAAACTGTCAAGCTGTCAACGCCCACTCTTGACACGCTTTTTCAAAAGGTGTATAATTTACGTAATGAAGTTACACACGGAGTACGGATATGAAGCTGACAAGTATTTTGCAAAACGACAAGCTTTCCCTTTCCTTTGAGGTATTTCCCCCAAAAACGGATACGGCGTTTGAGAGTGTGGAAAGTGCGATCGAGCAGATCGCCTCACTGCAGCCTCCTTTTATGAGCGTGACCTACGGCGCGGGCGGCGGTACGAGTCAATACACCTTGGATATCGCCAAGCACATCAAGACAGCATACGGTGTGCCTATGCTCGCACATCTGACCTGCGTATCCTCGGACAAACAGAGGGTACATAAGCAGATCGAAGCGATCAAAGCCGCAGGCATCGAGAACGTCATGGCGCTGCGCGGAGATATTCCCGCGCATCTACAGGGAGCAGATCGCTCAAAATGGGATTATCACCATGCCGTTGACCTTGTGCGCGAATTGCGGGCAAGCGGAACGGACTTTTGTATTGGCGGCGCTTGCTATCCCGAGATACATCCCGAAAGTAAAAACCAAAAGGAGGATCTGCGCTATCTTGCCGAAAAGGTGGACGCGGGCTGTGATTTCCTGACTACGCAAATGTTTTTTGACAACAATCTGCTTTACAATTTTCTTTACAAGGCACGTGAAGTCGGTATTACCGTTCCTGTGGTGGCAGGCGTTATGCCTATCACCAACGCCTCGCAGGTCGAGCGCGCGATCAAGCTTTCCGGCTCACATATGCCACACAGATTTTTGAGTCTTGTTGATAAATTCGGAAGCGACCCTGCCGCTATGAAGCAAGCGGGTATTGCCTACGCGACCGACCAGATCATTGACCTGTTTGCCAACAATGTGACCAACGTACACGTGTATTCCATGAACAAACCCGAGGTGGCAGCCGCCATTATGGCAAACCTGTCCGATATTCTGGGAAAATAAATCTGTTATCGGAGGCATTTCATGTCCATAAAAGAGATACTTTCTACCCATATTCTGTGCATGGACGGTGGCATGGGCACACTGCTCCAGGCAGCAGGACTTGCGCCCGGTGAGCAGCCGGAAAGATGGAATCTTTTGCACCCCGAGTTTGTGCGCGACATTCACCGCGCCTATTTGGAGGCGGGCAGCCGCGTCATCACCACCAATACCTTCGGCGCAAACCTGTGGCACTACTCCGAGGAGGAGCTTGAGGCGATCATTCCCGCCGCCGTACAAAACGTGCGCTCAGCTATGCAGGACGCAAGTGTGACCGATGCGTTTGTTGCGCTTGACATCGGTCCCTCGGGCAAGCTTTTGCGCCCCTACGGCGACCTTGACTTTGAAGACGCGGTAGCATCCTTTGCCAAAGTGGTGCGTATCGGCGCACAAGCGGGCGCAGATCTTGTGCTGATCGAAACAATGAACGACTGCGCAGAAACCAAAGCTGCTCTTTTGGCAGTCAAGGAGAATTGTTCCCTGCCCGTATTCGTGTCCAATGTATACGGAGCTGACGGCAAGCTGATGACGGGAGCATCCCCCGAGGCGATGGTGGCAATGCTGGAGAGCATGGGCGCCGATGCCATCGGGGCAAACTGTTCACTGGGCCCCCGCCAGTTGACCGAAGTGGCAAAGCGTTTGCTTGCCTGCGCATCCGTGCCCGTGCTGCTCATGCCAAACGCGGGACTTCCCCGCACCGACGCACAGGGAAACACAATCTTTGACATAGACGCGGACGGATTTGCCGAGATCATGGCTGAAATGGTATCGCTTGGCGTACGTCTTCCGGGCGGCTGCTGCGGCACCACGCCCGATCATATTGCCAAAATGGCAGCACGCATCAAGGATATCGTTTTCACACCCATAGAACAGAAAAACGACACGGTCGTGTCATCCTATACGCATACCGTACGCTTTGGAGATCTTCCTCTCTTGATCGGTGAACGTATCAATCCCACAGGCAAAAAACGCTTCAAGCAAGCACTGATCGAGGGAGATATGCCTTACGTGCTTGACCAAGGTCTTGCGCAAGCCGAGCAGGGCGTACACCTATTGGACGTCAACGTGGGGCTGCCCGAGATCAATGAACCCGAACTGCTGTGCCGCACAGTGTGCGAACTGCAAGCTGTGACCGACCTGCCCTTGCAAATCGACACCGCTAACCCCGAAGCCATGGAGCGCGCCCTGCGTCGCTATGCGGGCAAAGCCATGATCAACTCGGTATCGGGCAAGCAGGAGAGCATGAATACTGTGTTCCCACTTGTCAAAAAATACGGCGGCGTGGTGGTCGCGCTGACGCTGGATGAGAGTGGTATTCCCGATACGGCAGAGGAGCGCATCGAGATCGCCAAGCGCATTCTGCAAGAGGCTGCCCGCTATGGCATTGACAAAAAGGATATCGTATTCGACACGCTGACCATGACAGTCAGCACCGATCCGCAGGCAGCCCTGCACACGTTGCGCGCCATGAAATATATCCGCGAGCAGCTTGGCTGCCATACCGTGCTGGGTGTTTCCAATATTTCGTTCGGCTTGCCCGAGAGAGAAGTGCTGACCAGTCATTTCTTCACGCTTGCTATGGAGAACGGGCTGTCTGCAGCCATCATGAACCCCAATTCCGCCGCTATGCGAAACGCATACCTATCCTTCTGCGCCCTGCGTGGCTTGGACGCGGGATGTGCCGACTATATCTCACGCGTCACGCCGGTCGGCGCATCGGCAAACACACCGTGCACTGCGCAAAAAGATACGCTGCCGCCCCTGCAACACGCGATTCTCAAGGGACTTGCCGAGACCGCTGCACGCGAAACCGACGCGCTTCTCAGCAAAACAGACGCGCTGGACATTATCAATGCCCACATCATTCCCGCACTGGATATGGTGGGCGCACGCTTTGAAGCAAAAATACTGTATCTGCCCCAGCTCCTGCTTGCTGCCGAGGCGGCAAAAGCCGCATTTGAGCGCATCAGGACGCACACAGGCACGCAGACCGAAAGCGGCGCACAAATGCCCTTTGTATTAGCAACCGTAGAGGGCGATATTCACGATATCGGCAAAAACATCGTTAAGCTGTTACTCGAAAACTACAATTTCAAGGTCATCGACCTTGGACGCAACGTACCCGCCGAGGTTATTCTGGCAGCCGTGCAGGCGCACAACGCCCCGCTTTGCGGACTGAGTGCCTTGATGACCACCACAGTGCCCGCTATGGAGTACACCGTTTCCCTGCTCCGCGAGCAAGCCCCCACTTGCCGCGTCGTTGTTGGCGGTGCAGTGTTGACCGAGGAATACGCCCGCCGTATCGGTGCAGATCATTTCGGCAGCGATGCCATGGAAACGGTCAGATACGCGGAACGTATCAGAAAGGAACTCACATGAAGCTTTATATCAAACAAAAGATCTTTTCCTGGAACGACCAATTTTCGGTTTACGACAGCCTGGAAAACGAGCTGTTCACTGTGAAAGGCGAATTTTTCTCATTCGGCAAAAATTTAGCCATTTGGGACAGAAACGGCAACGAGCTTTACCGCATCGAGCAGGAGCTGTTCCGCTTCCGTCCGCGCTACCACATCGTCAAAAACGGTGAGATTCAGGCAACCGTGGTCAAAGAGTTTTCCATGTTCAAGCCGTATTACACAGTCGAGGGACCCGGCTGGGAAATACAGGGCGATTTTTGGGATCACGATTACGACATCACCGACGCAGGGCGTCTTGTCGCCTCGGTGCAAAAGCAATGGTTTACCTGGGGAGATACCTATGAAATCAGTGTGGACGAGCGCGCATACGACCCCGTTGCCGCCCTTGCCGTTGCCATCATCATCGACTGCGTGCTGGACAGTCAGGATAACTGAAAAAAAGAAGGATTGCTGCATGGGGCTGCGGAATAAGCGGAGAATTAACACGGAGATTGTATCAAAAGCAGTCTCCGTGTTCGCTTTTTTCACATAAAAAAACCGTAGGGGGCGACGTCCTCGACGCCCCGGATGAGCATAAACTAACTTTTTTCAATGCACAAGTTAGTTCGTGCCTGTCCGGGG